>NZ_FMYP01000038.1 GCF_900096565.1 Williamwhitmania taraxaci | reverse complement strand
CGGACATAGTAATTTACCGTATTGCGGTGTATGGCTAAACTTGAAGAACAGCTGCGGTTGCTTTCTCCTTTGATTTTTAACTGAATTAATTGTCGTACATCCATGATATCTATCTTCTTTGCGGCCATATCCCTGATTTAAGTTTCAGCGATAAGATAGAAATCATTCCTTTCAATGGCTCAATGGCGCAATTTGCGTCGAAACGGGTGGCGCAACTTCGACCGAAACAATAGCCTAAATGCACCTAAAAAAGTGGCACAACTTCGACCGAAACGCCTGGCACAACTTGAACCGAAATGGGTGGCACAACTTCGACCGTTTTATCTAAATAAACATATTTTGTGTTTTGTGTAATAGTTATGCGGGTCTTTAATTAGTCGTAGAGAACACCTAAGGAAATATAAAAATATCTATCGCTCATCGCTCTAAGTGAATATTCTGTGTTGTTTTTATTCCAGCTAGCATTATGTGCCACCAAAATTCATTTTTATGCCTAAAACTTTTATGGGAAGTGATGTTTTTCTATATGGTTTCGGGCATATTGGCTTTCTGTTTCTCCGTATTAAGACTCTTTTTTTTGCAGAGGCGCATAATTAAAAATGTATAATCCCATGGAAGGTTGATCTGAATTTTTACTTTTGCTTTCGAATAATCTAACAATATCCTATCCGTGTCGAGTTACGATAAATACGTGGAAACGCCCTTAATGAAGCAGTACGTTGCTATTAAGCGGCAACATCCTGATGCCATTTTACTCTTTAGGGTGGGCGATTTTTACGAAACTTTTGGTGAGGATGCCATAAAGACGAGCGAGATTGTGGGCATTACCCTAACTCGTAGAGCAAATGGTGCTGCCTCCTTTGTCGAACTTGCCGGATTTCCGCACCATGCACTGGATACCTACCTGCCAAAACTGGTTCGGGCAGGAATGCGGGTGGCAATCTGTGAACAACTTGAAGATCCAAAACTTACTAAGACTATTGTAAAGCGCGGCATTACTGAACTGGTTACGCCTGGGGTGTCTTTTAGTGATAATGTGCTGGAGCGACGCGAAAACAACTTTCTAGCGTCGGTATTCATTGGAAAGTCGGCAGCTGGAGTATCATTTCTCGACATTTCTACGGGCGAGTTTCTCCTTGCCGAAGGCACTTTTGAGTATATCGATAAGTTACTGGCCAACTTTAACCCTAAGGAGGTTCTTGTGGAGAAGGCCAAGACCACGGAGTTTACTGAAATCTTTGGCAGTAAGTATCATCTTTTCAAACTCGACGATTGGGCATTCTCGGCTGATTTGGGTCGCGAGAAGTTGGAAAATCAATTTCAGGCTTCCTCTTTAAAGGGATTTGGAGTTGAGAACCTTGTCTTTGGCGTTACTGCGGCCGGCGCAATTCTCTACTACCTCGATCTGACGCAGCATACAAAGCTAAAGCATATAACGTCTATCTCTCGAATCGATCAAGACCATTACGTTTGGCTCGATAAGTTCACGGTACGCAACCTCGAACTATTTGGAACAGTAAACGAGGGTGGTAAGACACTCCTTAGTGTTATTGACAAAACTATAACTCCTATGGGAGCCAGGTTGCTCCGGCGGTGGATGAGTTTGCCATTGAAGGATGTCCAGCCTATTCGTGAGCGCCTAGATGCGGTTGAACATTTGATTAAGGAGTCCGAAGAAAAGGGTTTGTTGCAGGAGAAATTGAGGGAATTGGGCGATTTAGAGCGTATCGTTTCGCGTATAGCTGTGGGGCGTGTGAATCCTCGGGAGCTCGTCCAGCTTCGCGCTGCATTACTTTTGATTGACCCCATTAAAGAGGTCTGTTCTCAAACGGGCGATCCTACATTGAAGGTTATTGGGGATCAACTCAACCCCTGTCATGTTATACGGGAACGCTTGCAAAAGGAACTGGTGGACGATCCTCCGGTGCTAATTGTTAAGGGCAATGTGATTGCTTCCGGAATAAATGCTGAACTGGATGAGTTGCGGGCCATTGCTTTTTCGGGGAAGGATTACCTTTTGAGTTTACAACAACGGGAGTCGGAACGCACGGGAATCACCTCGCTTAAGGTTAGCTTTAATAATGTGTTTGGATATTTTATTGAGGTTCGTAATACCCATAAAGATAAGGTTCCACCCGAATGGATTCGCAAACAGACCCTGGTGAGCGCCGAGAGATACATTACGGAGGAACTTAAGCAGTATGAGGAGAAAATACTTGGTGCCGAGGAGAAGATACTCGCTATTGAACAAGCATTGTTTGGCGAACTTGTGCTGGCTTTGCTCGACTACATATCGCCAATACAACACAATGCCTCTCTATTGGCCAAGCTCGATTGTTTGCTCTCATTTGCAGAGGTTTCTACCATGTATAACTACCGGAAACCCGAACTTAATGAGGATTTTTCTTTATTAATTAACGAAGGACGCCACCCGGTAATCGAACGAATGCTACCGCAGGGGGAGGAATATATTTCCAATGATGTGGTCTTGGATAAGGAGAATCAGCAGATCATCATCATAACAGGTCCTAATATGTCCGGTAAGTCGGCACTGTTGCGACAGACTGCCCTGATAGTATTGATGGCTCAGATTGGGTGTTACGTTCCTGCAAAGGGTGCCAAAATAGGGGTTGTCGATAAGATATTTACGCGGGTAGGTGCTTCCGATAATATATCGTTGGGCGAATCCACCTTTATGGTTGAAATGCTTGAGGCCGCAAGCATTCTCAATAACATATCGGACCGAAGCCTAATCCTTCTCGATGAAATTGGGCGGGGCACCAGCACCTACGATGGTATCTCCATAGCGTGGGCCATGGCCGAATATATTCACAATCATCCTCACTGTAGGGCCAAAACCCTTTTTGCCACCCACTATCACGAGCTCAACGAAATGGAAGGATTCTTCCCTCGGATTAAAAACTTCAATGTGAGCATAAAGGAGTTGAATAACAAGGTGCTGTTTTTACGAAAGTTGGTGCCAGGAGGCAGTGAGCACAGCTTTGGTATTCATGTGGCTCGTATGGCGGGAATGCCCCAAAGCGTAGTGAAGCGGGCCGAGGAGATATTGGTTCAACTGGAAAAAACACATAAGCAGAAACAGTTCGACAAGCCGGTTACCGACATTGTAGAAAAGCGGGAAGGATTCCAACTTAGTTTCTTTCAGCTAGACGATCCGGTTTTAAAGCGTATTCGGGACGAAATAGTTGGTCTCGACCTCAACAATCTAACGCCGTTGGATGCCCTTAACAAGTTGAATGAGATTAAGAAAATTGCCGGATTATAGGTTCTGATTAACTCTTTTGAGAGAAATAGAATAAAATGCGGCAAAAACGAGTCTAAAGGTTTGTGGTGAAAAAAATTGTTCTATATTTGCACCCGCAATTGCAAGCCAAGCGTGGCTTGATGTTCAGATAAAATGATGCGAGAGTAGCTCAGTTGGTAGAGCACAACCTTGCCAAGGTTGGGGTCGCGGGTCCGAGTCCCGTCTCTCGCTCTTTTTTAGTGGCCCGGATGGCGGAATTGGTAGACGCGCTGGACTTAAAATCCTGTAACCTTTGCGGTTGTGCGGGTTCAATTCCCGCTCCGGGTACCGATGAAAAAAGCCTTCTGGAAACAGGAGGCTTTTTGTTTTATTGGAAGTAGATAAAATATTGTATAAGTGGTTCGCCCTTAAAGGGCAGCGTTTTTGAAGGCGAGAAAAGTTCGAAATCTTCAAAAAAAACGGCATCTCAGTTTTGGATGCAACAGAAAAGTCTTTATATTTGCACCGCAATTCCAGCCCCGCTAAGGGAAACGAGAATTGAAATATTGCGAGAGTAGCTCAGTTGGTAGAGCACAACCTTGCCAAGGTTGGGGTCGCGGGTCCGAGTCCCGTCTCTCGCTCAGAATTAAGGGAAAAGTAAAAACGACCATCTGATATTTCAGGTGGTCGTTTTATTTGGATGTGGTTGAGCGCAGCCTTATCTTATCGTTAGATATCACTGCCAGCCAAAAAAGGGTTATTATATCCTACTCCTTCTCTGGCGAGAAACTCATAAGGAATTCGGTGAGATTTTCGTCGTGTGTCAAGCCCAACTTTCGTCGCAGCCGATATCGACCTATCTCAACACCTCGTGTGGAAATGTTTAACAACCGTGCTATCTCTCTTGTGGTGAAATTCATGCGCAGGTATGAGCAAAGGCGTAAATCATGGGGCGTAAGGTTGGGGTTCTTTTCCTTGAGTTCCTTGAAAAAACCCTGCTCCGATAGTTTAAGATTATTCATGGCTCCCTTCCACTCTTCAGTTTGTAAGTCAAGCCCCTCGGTAATTACCTTCTCAATGTCACGGATATACTTTACTGGATATTTGGACGAATCGTTCTTAAGCAGCTGAATCTTTTCCTGCAATTGGGTAAGAATTTCATTCTTCTGCATCAGAAAGCGCATGGTTAACATCTGCTCATTTGTTTTTATACTGAGTTCGCTTTCCAATCGGTTTTGGCTGAGCGCATATTCCCTGAGCTGATTTCTTCTTCGCACGTCAACGGTGAATATTCGTTTAAAGAGCAATGTTAAACTTACAACCACAGCAATATATAGTATGTAGGCATACCATGTCATATACCATGGTTTTTTGATGGTGAATTTCACCATCGCAGCGTCATCTCCTGTCTCTGTTTTTATGCGAAAATTGTAACTACCATGCTTTAGGTTAAGGTAGGTAATGTTGTCGAGGGTAGTTTTATGCCAACCGTTATCCAACTCATCCAACTTGTAGTAAAAGTTTTTCTCGACCTGTTCGATGCCAGCCGGAAAGGCAAACCAAATGGTAAGGTTGTTTGTTGCATATTCTATCGAAATGGTATTAACCTTTTGGGTCGAGAAAGTTCGGGTCTTATTCTTTCCGCTGAATTCCAATCGGGTTATGGTTGGTTTTATCTGCAAATTGCGCTTTGTGGCAAGCGATAGATCGCATACCGAGAAGAGGTTGTTGTCGGGAAGCAGTATGGTATTGAGCGCAAGCGGCAAAATGTTAATATCACGGGAAGTAATTTCGGCATTTCGGCTTAACAGTTCAAACTTTTTAGTTGCATTAAAGTCCTTGGAGATGGAGAATAGTGCCAGCTTATTGGGAAGAATGAACCAATACTCATTCTTATGAAAGGGAATAATTTGCTTTGCCTGGGCATACTCCAGCAGTGATTTGTTAAGAGAGGAGAATAGTTCTATTCTTTTTTGGTCATAGTTGTATCGGTATAGAAGATTCGAGGATGTGAAGACGATGGTGTTATTAATGGAATAAACGTCGAAGTTAGATTCCGATCGGGAAGCGCTTTGGTAAAACTCCGACTTGCTTATCGTATCCATGGTTTCGTTTAGTTCCAACTTATACACGCCTCGCTGGGGGTGTGCAGCCCAGATATATCCAAGATAGTCGACCTCTATGTGGCGCGTGGGTTCAAAGTAGCCAGCAATACGGTGGTGTATTTGCCAGTTTTCTCCATTTTGCCCAAGCATTACCAGTCCGGTGTAGGTTCCTTCCACCAGTTTGTCTGCATAAGGTTTAATAGTCCAGCAACCGGTTACGTTCGATATTTTTTGCATTCTAGTACCTTTTACCAGAAAAGTGCCCTCGTTATGGCCGCAGAAGATTTGTCCCTTGTGCTTTATCAATGTCCACACCTGGCCTTGGCTACCCGGTATCATCTGTATGTCCGAAAAACTATAGCTGTTGTTTATCTCGCTTATCGAGGCAATGAATAGCCCATGGTTAGTACCAATGTATAGGTTGTCAGCATCGCGAAGAACAGTGTAAATGGTCCCCAATGTACCTGTAGGATTAAAGTAAGGGGTAAATGGATTTTCAATTCCAAGGTAACCTGCTCCCTCATCGAGCCCAACCCAAATACCCTTGAGGTTGTCGCGATAAATCGACAACACCGTATTATTCTTTAGGCCATTGGAGTAGTTATACTGACGAATAATTTGACCCTTATTATTGCTGAAAACAATGCCGTTTAAAATTGTGCCAAATGCAAATAAGGTATCATTAACCTGAATGCCTGCATTGCAATTATAGTAGCTCAGAAAAGATGATACTTCGGAGGTAAATGGTTTGAAAGCGGTGCCGTCATATTTGTAAATACCCTTACTGTCGGTACAAATCAGAAACGTTTTATTGCCGGTGGGTATAATTGCATGGACCTTGCTCTCCTTGAATATTTGACTGCCGGGGATTAGGGTAAACTCTTCCTTTTTTAATTGATAAAGCCCCTCGCTGAGCCCCTGGACAATGAAATCATCGGCTGTTGGGAACATAAATAAGATTATGGTGGGCGCAGCTATGCGCTTCACGGTCTTGTAATCGTAAATATATATGGAGGTAAACGATTGGAAGTAAACTTTCCCATGCTGGAGGTAGATCTTCCATATTTCGTCGTTTTGCGGTGTGGTAATCTTGTTGGAGAGAGAGTGATAGGTGAGGTTGCCATTCTGTTCAGTAGTCCAATACCCAAAATCCTCGAATGAACCGGTAAAAATCTTTCCCGTTGCATCAATTTGAATGGAGCGAATAGTCTTCTGTTCGGGGTGCTTCCAAATTCGACTCGACAGCCCGTTGAACTCTACCAATCCTTGAGTATTGGCAAAGTAGATAAGTTGGGTTGTGGAATTTTGGCAAATCCCCCAACTTTGGCTTGAGATATTGATGTTTCCGGTGAGGTATGGCTTTATAGCGTGGGGATTGCTATTGGATTGCCCTTTGCTTGAAGCAGGTATAAGCCAAGTAAGTATGGCTAAAACAAAAACAAAGCCGTGAACAGTGCGGTAGCGCATATCGCGTGTCTGATTTATGCGCTAATATAATGTATTATTAAGCAATAGGCAACAGGTATCGGCAGCAGGAAGTAGATGGAAAGTATTGCTTTGATGCCCATGGTTTAGTACTTTATTGGAAAAATAATCTTGATTGGAAAAATGGAGAATGTCGATAAGGGTAGAATCCAGGGGCACTTCAAGTAGGTAAATGCGGAGGATCTAAATTATCTGAGAGTTTTAATATCACTGAAGTTGCTAGGTTGGAGATCTTAGGTTGTCTTCTGTAGCCTAGCGAGACGCCCTCGCAATCTTTCGGTGTGCTAATCATGTCTACGCCCCAACCACTATAGTGCAGGGTTTGGTTCTATTTTCGCGAGGATGGTTTGTGAATAATTGACAACATGTTTGTGTCCGCGGGAAGGTTAATGCGATTAAGCAAAAAGAATCGTCCGGAGAGCAAACCCTCCGGACGAAACCACCTAATCCTAAACCCAATAAACTATGAAACCCTATTTGATTGAAAAATTCACTTTTTTTGTTTGATCGGAGTTGGTCCCTACCAATATCTCAAACTGTCCCGGATCGAACTTATAATCCATGTTGCTGTGGTAGTAGCGCAGATCGTTTGCAGTTAGTTTAAAAGTTACCGTGGTGCTGCCTCCGGCTGGAATAAGTACCTTGCTGAAACCCTTTAACTCCTTAACAGGACGAGTTACCTCACCAACTAGATCGTGCACATACAGTTGAACAACCTCTTCGCCATCAAATTTTCCTGAATTCATTACGCTAATCCGAACGACAATGGTGTCCTCAGCGGTATACTCATATTTATCAAGCACCGCGTTGGAGTAGTCGAAGGTTGTGTAGCTAAGTCCATACCCAAAGGGATATAGCGGGGTATTGGCAATGTCGAGATATTTGGATTTATACTTTTCTACCTTTGATGGATCAATGGGTCGTCCGGTGTTCTTGTGGTTATAGTAGATCGGGATTTGCCCAACGTTGCGTGGAAAGGTCATTGTAAGTTTACCCGATGGATTGTATTTTCCGAGCAGCACATCGGCCACCCCATTTCCGGCTTCGGTGCCTCCAAACCAAGTCTCCAGAATTGCAGGAGCAATGGAGTCGAGTTCGGGAATAGCCAGCGGACGGCCATTAAAGAGAACCACCACTGTTTTAGGATTTGCTTTTATTATGGCCTCGGCCAGTTGCTGCTGAACGCCCGGCAGTGAAATGGTCGATCGGCTAGCCGCCTCGCCGCTCATATCGCGGGTTTCGCCAAGGGCAAGGATAACTACCTGTGCTCCTCGAGCTGCTGCAACTGCCTTTGCAAATCCGGCAGTGCTTTGGTCGTTTACGGCACAACCTATTTCGTAGGCAATCTTTGTTTCGGAGTTAAGTGTATTCTTAAGACCCTCGAGTAGGGAAATGCAGCGCTTGCCATCGCCCGCTGCCGACCAACTGCCAAGCATGTCCTGCTTTGCATCGGCCAGAGGACCAATAACCGCCACCGAATTGAGCGTGATGGGGAGGGGCAGCAGCTGATTCTGATTTTTGAGTAAGACGCATGACTTTGATGCGAATTTTCTAGCAAAAGCAATATTCTCGATCGTCAATACTTCCGTTTTCTCCCGTTGATTGCTGCAATAGCGGTAGGGATCTGCGAATAAACCTAACTTAAACTTGGCCACCAAAATGCGCATCACCGCATTGTCGATGGTTTCCTTGGATACCTTCTGCTGCTTTACCAGCTGAATGAGATGCCTGTTGTAAATATTGCCCTGCATATCCATATCAACCCCTGCGTTTATGGCGAGCATACCTGCCTCGGCCGAATCGGTGGCAACTCCATGGGGAATCAGTTCATTTATGGAGGTGTAATCGGTAACCACTAATCCCTTAAATCCCCACTTCTTGCGCAGGAGCTCATTTAAAAGCCAAGGATTAGAGGTGGATGGTGTTCCTGCTATCTCGTTAAAGGAAGTCATTACGGAGCCTACGCCTGCATCAATTGCCGCCTTATAGGGTGGCAAATAGTTCTCGAAGAGCGATTGCTGCGACATGTCCACCGTGTTGTAGTCGCGTCCGGCTTCGGGTGCTCCGTATGCCGCAAAGTGCTTTACGCAGGCTAGCAGTGTGTTCGGGTCAGCTAAATTGTCACCCTGAAATCCTTTCACTCGGGCTGCGGCAATGCTACTTCCAAGCCAAACGTCTTCGCCAGATCCCTCCATTACCCGGCCCCACCTGGGATCGCGGGATATGTCTACCATAGGGGAAAAGGTCCAGTTTATTCCCTCGGCGGTGGCTTCGGAAGCGGCAATGCGCTCCGATTTTTCAATGGATTCCATGTCCCAAGTGCACGACTGTGCCAAGGGTATGGGAAAGATGGTTTTATGGCCATGAATAACGTCGTAGCCAAAGAGGAGGGGAATTTTCAGCCTCGATTCCTCAACGGCAACCTTCTGCAAACTCCTAACATAATCAACGGAGAAGGCGTTGAAAATCGCCCCAGCCTTACCCTCCTTTATCAACTGCTTATAGTTGTTGTTGATCACCGGACCGGTAACGTCCCAATCGCTGGTAAAGAGCGACAGCTGCCCTATTTTTTCCTCAAGGGTCATTAGTTTTAAGATTGAATCGGCCTTTTGCTCATAAACTCTATCCGGTGACGAGGAGTTTGGGCTGCACGACGGTAGCGTTCCAAGATAACCCGAAACACCTAACCAAATTGCTATGCTTAATTTCCAGTTCATGGTGCTTATATTTTATAGTTTCTATCGTCTGTCATGGGTTCAAACTGGTTATTTTCCAGTGTATGTAAAACCAAGGCGTTCGAGCCCCAGTTGCACCTCGGGAATGGAGGAGAATAGATTCCATATTTTCGCGGAGCGATAGTTCTCGATCATCACCACAATTGGGCCTTGATCGATGGCTAAATAGTTGTTGGCATACCAATTTTTCTCATCTGAAAATGCATCAGTAAAACCATATTCACCCCAGATTTTGCCATCCATGTTGTAGTAAAAATGTTTCAGGGCGTCCATGCTTTGCTGGGGTGTGTATGGAAAGGAGGCTAGTGCTGCAGTTGGACTTATCACACCGCGGTCGTTGGTGGGGGAGTGAGCCACATAACCCTCGTAATCATCGCTGGCTGAAAGACCCCAGCACTCTTCTCCGTATCCACTGAATTTCAGCGGGTTGTCGACACAGTAATTATAGTTGATTAATGCGTGATTTTGGTTAAGTTGCCAGTAATCGGCATATTTATCCTTAAGTCCTTTTGGATTCAAACCTAGAAATGAGTAATGAGCAAAAAAAAGTGGTCCACCGTATGGAAAGCCAAGGGCAAGCTCGTGCCCATAGTAACTTTTTTCAAGACGGAAGTGGTTGGACGCAGTCCAACCGCTGTGGTATACATTTGTATCGATGGGATGAGTGGGCGAAGAAGCGGCGAGCACGTATGTAATTAAACACTCGTTCCAGCCTTTGATTGGCATGTTCATAGCCCAGCTAAAGGTAGGCGACCAGTGCCAGTAGAGTGAATCTGAGTTGTTAGTATACCAGTTCCAATCAACCTCATGCCATAGTTTTGTGATTTTGTTGCGCAGGGTAGTTTCTTGGTTATTATCGAGGTTAAAATAGGCTCTGGCGGTGAGTAACCCTTGTATGAGAAAGGCCGTTTCGACCAAATCGCCCCCGTTGTCGGTACGGCTGAAAGGATACGATTTTCCAGTAGATCCGTTATACCAATGCGACCATGCACCATGGTATCGATCGCAGGTATCTAGGAAGTTTGCAATTTTTTGAATTTGGTCGGCGGCTTGGTTCCTGTCAATGAATTTTCGGTCCGAACCAACAATAATGGCCATAATACCAAAACCAGTTCCTCCGGTTGCTACCACTTCATTGGAATAGTTGCACTCGTCGCTGCGCTCCCGGGCCATTCCGGAGATTGGATGTGCAAAGTCGGTAAAGTATTTAAGGGTTTGGCGTTGAACAGTATCCATTAGAGCCTCGTCGGTAAGTCTAACGTTATTTGCCGATTGACACCCCACCAGCAGAAGGGCAATAGCGATAAATAGAATTCTAAGCTTGTTCATGATTAATAGAAAGAGGGGTTGTTGAAAAAAAAGGGGGTGTGTCGTTTAGAAAGCCGAACACCCCCTTGAGTGTAAAACGTTATCTAAAACCTAAGCATTACTCACCTTCAGCATCTTTTTCACCTCTGTAGAGTGCGTCAATTTGACCACTGGTAAGGGCCTTGTCGTAAAAACGAAGGTCGTCCATATCGCCCAAGTAGTTGACAATCCAACCTTGGGAAGTATTAGGATTTTTACCGATGAAAAAGTTTGTTGCAGTAGCAGGAATAGTAATGGCACCCATTGGGGCATCTACGAATTTAATGGTATCCTGAAGAACTTTGCTACCATTTAGATAAAAAGCGCGGATTCCATCACTGGAGTTGTAGGTGTAGGCAACTTGGAACCATTTGCTGGTAGGGAAAAGCGTCTTGTCAGTTTTGCCATATTTAGTGTCGAGCCAAGTATATACAGCCGAACTTTTGTGCATGGTAAAACCTTTAAATCTGAGGGTATCCATTCTGTTATCTCCCTCTTGCCATAGACCAATACCCGCATTCCAGTCAATTGCTGGATCGATAAGGGTAAAGATGAAGGCTGCTCCACCATCGAGCTTTTGGGATCTCAACCAAACGCTGTAAGTCATACTTGCCATTGTTTTTAGCTTTGCAGATGGAACTACTTCGGCATAGGCGGCAGCACCACCCTTGTAGGCCTTGGAGGCTGTGGCAAAACGATCGGTTGTGAATGTTACCCCGTTGTTGGTTGCTATTTGTCCTTTTTTGTCAACCACATCGCCGTTGAACTTAAAGTAGGCTATGAGGTTGTTCACGGCCACAGTATCTGCAATGTTGGTAACGTTGTTGTTATCGTCATTATTGTCGCTGTCGTCCTTAGAGCAGCTTGCAAATGACACTGCAAGTCCTATTGCAGCCATCAAGAAAAACTTTGTGTGCTTCATAATCGTAGTGTTTAGTTAATAAAATTGATAGTTGATAACTGTGAATTCTAATTTTGATAATCCATTCTTTATATCTTGATTTTTCATAAAAGTGTTCCATAGCAATCCTGTACGATAATTCTCAATCATAACCACAATAGGGCCTTGGTCTATGGCTAGGTAGGAGTTGGCATACCACTTCTGGCTAAGGTTAAAAGCATCGGTAAAACCATAGGTGCCCCACACTTTACTGTTCAACCGATGGTAGAAAAACCGTAATGCCTTCATGCTCTCTACAGGAGTGTATGGGAACGACGATAGCGCAGCGGTAGGAGTAATGGTTCCATTGTCATCGCCACCGTTTCGATAGGGAGCATGAGCTTGGTAACCCCTAATTGGATCGTCGCTTGCGGTTAAGCCCCAGCACGAGTCGGAGTAGTGACAGAAACTATATGGGTTTGCCACTGCGTAACTGTGATTTATTTTACTGTGATTAACGTTTTGCTCCCAGTAGTTGGCATACTGATCGGATAGTCCTCGGGGATCTAACCCCAGAAAAGAATAATGGGAAAAGAATAGCGGACCACCAAAGTCTTGACCAAGTGGGAGTTTTGTTCCATAGAAAATTCTTCCGTTCCTTAAACCACCATTCTTAGCCCATCCGTTATCGTAAACTAATTTGGAAATTGGATGGGTAGGCGATGATGCGGCCAGCACATAGGTAATAAGACCTTCGTTCCATCCCGAAATGTGCATGTTTATTTCGAAGCTATAGTTGGCGGACCAGTGCCAAAGAAGAACGTTTTCCCCGTTAGTATACCAATCCCATTCTACCTTATACCAGAGGGAGTCGGCCATTCTGCGCAGGCTATCCTCCTTTTGAGTGGCAGCGCTGAAGTATTCTTTCGCGGCAATGATTCCTTGGACGAGGAACGCGGTTTCGATCAAATCACCGCCATTATCCTTGGTCCCGAAGGCAATGGTTTTGCCGGTTGTTCCATCCATCCAGTGTGGCCAAGCCCCATGGAACCGATCGGCCTTGCTAAGAAAGTTGAAGACCTTAAGGATGCGGTCGGTGGCGGCGTCGCGAGTAACAAAGCCTCTATCGGCACCGACTATTATGGCCATAATGCCAAACCCTGTGCCCCCGGTTGTAACAAGGTTCCCAGAGGTATTCCGCTCCCTACTCATCCCTGAGTTGGGTTCGGCAAAATCCCAAAAATATTTTAACGTTTGCTGCTGCACCTTATTGAGTAGGGCATCATCGGTTATTGTCTCCACGTAGTTCTCCAACTTGACACAAGTATCGGGTGTGTCAATATCTACCGGAGATGTGTCGTCTTCGGACTTGGAGCAAGCTGCAAGAATCAGCAGCGAGGCTAAAAAGTAGTATGGTAGTTTTTTAAGCATTAATAACCAGGATTTTGAAGAAGAACGCCATTGCTCAAGTCAATTTGGGTTTGGGGAATGGGGAACAGGTTGTTTTTTCCGTTAATGTATCCCAGCGATCCCAATTCCGCGGTTGCCTGACCGGTCCGAACCAAGTCGAAGAAGCGGAACTCTTCCATCGCAAACTCTGCCCGCCTTTCATCCCAAACATCCTGAAGGGTAGGGGATCCTAATTCCGTGAGACCCGCTCTTTTTCTAACCTCGTTGAATGGGGTGGCAGCATCGCCTCCTGCATGCAAGGCGGCTTCTGCGTTCATGAGGAGAACTTCGGCATAGCGGATGTAGCGGATGTTTTGATCGAGTCCGTAATCAACCGTGTTGTATTTTTTGGGCGTATATGCCTTGAAGTTGTAGTAGGGGTTGGGGCAGCCCGCATTGATCGAATCTCCCTCGGCGGTTCTAAATCCTCTCGGCAAAACGGTGGCAGCCTTGCGGATATTATCTCCCCTAGACGTGAAGAAATCAACTAACTTTTGGGAAGGAACGCAAAAACCCCAGCCTTGCATCTGTGCAAAATTGTTCCGGGGGCCTTGCACAAAGGCGTATTCGCAGCGGTATTTTCCTTGATTCATGGATGAATTTTGAATCTCAAATACTGATTCGAAGGAACTCTCACCCTCGATACGGAAAAGTCGATAGTAGTTAGGATAAAGGGAAAATGGTCCTAACCCTATGATTTCATCAGTAATAAGTTTCAATTCGGGCCATTTTTCCTCGAACATATAGGTGCGAGCAAGCAAAGCCTTTGCTGCCCAGTTGGTGGCACGACCTACTTGATCAGAAGAGTAGGCTTCGGGTAGAAACGGGATGGCTTCTGAGAGATCTTTTTCGATGAATGCGAATACCTGTTCCTTGGTGGAGCGAGCAACCGTGGCAAAGCCTTCCACGGTTTGGAGGGTATCTACCACTGGAACGCCACCGTAAGCTATATTCATCCGAAGAAACATGAACGCCCGAATAAATTTGGCCTCAGCAACCATCTGGTCTCGTGCGGTGGTGTCGGTGAACTTTAACTTTTTCAGTGTTGTGATGGCATAGTTGCAGGTGCTTATAACGGAGTAGTGATCGTTCCAGTAGCTAGCAATGAGGTCGTTGTTGGCATCGAATTGGAACTTGTCCAGTTCAAGCATAGTGGGCGAGTCATCGGCGGTGCTGCCCTTATCGGCGTCATCGGAGGTTACTTCAAACATTCCGATGTATGGGAAAACGCTTACGCCCCATTTGCGCATGCCTCCGTAGGCTGCACTTACATACTGGAACGCTTCATCGGGGGTTAGTTCCTTGGTATAGTCGGATGGTAGTTGCGACTCAATGGGCACATCGAGATATTTCTCGCAGGAAACAATCAGCGTGGCCGAGGTAATCCCAGCCGCCAAAAGCAGAATGGAGAATCTCTTTTTATATGATAGTATTTGTTTCATGGCTTTTCGGTTTAGAAGGATGCGTTGATTCCAAAGGTGTAAATAGACGATAGCGGATAGGTGGACTCGTCGATACCTGTTGAGGTTGGCCTACCTCCAATTTCTGGGGTAAAGCCGTTATAGCCAAAAATGGTGAGCGGGTTTTGAGCATTTAGGTATACCCGAGCACTCTTGAAGGCTACTTTCTTGGCTATCTTTTCGGAAATAGTATAGCCAAATTGCAGCGATCTTATTCGAATGTAACTTCCCGATTCCACAAAGAAGGAGTTGGGTTGTATGTTCTTTCTGGTAAGAGCCGCAGAAGGATATACGCTGGAGGAACCTTTTCCATCCCAGTGATTTTGGTAAAAGTCGTAGTCGTAGTTGGCATCAGGGAAAGCGTTCCTGTTGGCGCGCTTAAAGTTAAAAAGTTTGTTCCCGGCCACGCCTTGTATTGCAATTGAGATATCCCAACTTCCGTAGGTAACACCCCCATTTAAACCAAGGGTATACTTAGGAACGGGGCTTCCGAGGTAGGTTCTGTCGTCTCCATTGATAATATCGTCCCCATTGGTGTTTGCAAACTTTAAGTCGCCGGGAATGGCGTCGGGTTGAAGAATAGTGCCATTAGCGCTCTTGTAATCATCAATATCGGCATTTGATTGGAATACTCCGACAACATCATAGCCGTAGAACGATCCAATTGGCTTACCTTTTATAGTTCTGGTAATGAAAGATCCATTCAGCAACTGCGGGCCATAAAGTACTCCTGCCTGATTATTGATCTCCAATACCTCGTTGTGAATGGTGGCGAAGTTCGCGCTAACGTTGTATTTTATCTTACCATCTTCGGTTTGGTCGGTCCATCCCAGCACCAACTCTAAACCGTTATTTTGTATTTTACCGTTGTTGCCAAGTAGGTTATCGGTTCCCGTAATGCCTGGAACTGGTGCGTTAAATACGGCATCGTTGGTAACTCTAGTGTAGTAATCCACCTCTAGGTTCATTCTACTATGGAAGGCATAAACTTCAAAGCCGGCATCGTATTCCTCAATAACTTCCCACTTTAGGGGCGATTTAATTACGGTAGAGAAGGTAAGTCCGGGTATGTAGTTGTTTCCACCGAAAATCCCTCCATCCACAGGTCCGCCATAGGTAACGCTTGAATTTGCAGGAACATTACTGTTCCCTAATTTACCCCAACTGGCCCTGATCTTTAGAAAGTTGATATATGTGTTGTCTTTCAAAAAATTCTCATTGCTAAGTATCCATCCTAGTCCAACTGAGGGGAAATAACCCCATTGGTTGTTGGCATATTTTGAAGAGCCATCGGCACGAAAAGTTCCAGTAATGAGATATTTGGAATTGAAACTATATCCAACCCGTGTAAAGAAGGAGGCTACTCTGCTTTTGTTTCCACCATCAGATGCTCGTTGAGTTCCATCATCACCCAATGTGAGGAAAAGGGTGGCGTCGGAGAGGTAGGGCACGTTGTAGCGCGTTCCGGAGAGGTAGGTATCGTAAAACTCTTGGATGGAGCTGCCCACCATAAACTTAAAATCGCTTTTCCCTACTGTTTTCGAATAATCGAGGGTATTATCCCATATAATGTTTTTGCGGAAGTTGTTATTCTTGGCTAGATTGCTCGTCTTGTTCGATTGCAGCCCCGACACGTAGTATGTAGGCGTATAGTTTCGCTGCAGAGAAAAGCCGATGTCGCCGCTGAAGGTGGTTTTAAAGGTTAGGTCGTCGTTGAATTTGAGCGCGAGGTAGGCGTTAGGCAACATGCTATACTCCTCGGTGCGGTCATCGTAGTAGTAAACCGATGCTGCAGGATTTGCAAATGGACCAGAGAAGCCCAACGCTGTTGGGTCTGACCAAGTGCCATCAGGATTTTTTGGCCCAAAGGCAGGCGGAGTTACATATGCTTGAAAAAGTGCATAGTTGTTAGTTGGAATGTTTAGGCTGCGAGAAAATATCAGGCCAAATCCACCGCTTATATGGCTGTTGAAGGTATAATCGTTTTTTGCCCTAAAATTTATCCGGTCGTAGTGGTTATTTTTATTTTTGGTTTCGATAAGTCCGTCTTGGTAGAAATGGCTGATACCAAATGAGTATAGATTCTTCTCACCACCTCCGCTTACGTTAAATTCCACATTGGAAATAAATGGGTTTCGAAGTAACGCCTTATACCATTGGGTAGAAACGGGGAAGTTTGTCGGATCGAAGGTGTTGCCTGCACCAGTAAGGCCTGAGCGCTGGTTCAGCAACTCGATGTATTGCGTGGTGTTGGCCATCTTAACTAAGTTGGTTGCGCGCTGCACGCCAGCGTAGGCGGAAAAGTTGAACTGAGGCTCGCCTATCTTCCCTTTTTTCGTTGTGATAAGCACAACACCGTTGGCCGCTTGAACGCCATAAATTGCCCCTGCCGATGCGTCCTTCAATACGGAGAGAGACTCAATGTCGTTATTGTTTAGGAAGCTGATGTTGCTTACCACAATACCATCCACAATATAAAGGGGACCCGATCCCGTTGCGAGGGCTGTTCCTACTCCTCTAATCCTGATTTGAGGTGCGCTGCCCGGCTCTCCGCTGTTGGTGACTGTTACCCCTGCCATCTTCCCTTGTAGTGCCTGTGCTGGGTTGGCGGTGGTTTGCCTCGATATTTCCTCCGATTTTATGGTAACGATTGGTGCTGTAAGATCCCTCGACTTGGATGTTCCGTAACCAATAACCACAACCTCGTCGAGTTGTCTGCTGCTTGTTTTAAGAACTATGTCGATGGTGGTTCGATTGCCTGGTATAATTTCCAATCGGTTAAACCCCACCATTGAAAACACTACAGTATCCGTGCTATTGACCGATATGGTGTAAAAGCCATCCAGGTCGGTTGTTGTTCCCTTGAATGTGCTCTTTATATACACGTTAGTTCCGGGCATCGTACTGCCGCTTTCATCTGTAACCCTACCGCTAATAGTTTGCTGGGCAAATATTACCGCAGGGAAGAGAATTGCAAAGCAGATTAGTATTATTCTTTTCATAGCAAGGGGTAGTTTGTGGCTAATCGTATTTCAACGAAAGTTAAGGCGACTAAGCATCGATTTCCACAAACGTTTGCACTATTTACCTTCTCAGGTTGAATATATTCGGGTTTGGCGGTACATCATAACCTCTACCGTGTTCTTTAAACGTCATACAGTGATGATATTAACTAATACAAAGTAGAACAGCAATGCTGAAAATTAGTGGTATAAACAGCAGCGTTCCCATTACAAATCTGGGGTTAATAGGACCAATTATTATCAAAAAGATGGGGGAGGAAGGAGTTTCGATTGTTCAGCCGATGGATTTAATGCAAAAGAAACGGGGGTATTACACGCCAAAAAGGGCGAGCAAACTCTGGCCACCTTTCGGTGACTATCTATGGCTGCAAATGAGCCACCACGCAAGTAAGTCGATTTACCTTTCTACTAAGTGCAGCTACCGCCACAGGTTACCCCCCACCCAATTTACTTCTTTGCGTAAAAAATACGCAACAATACTTTGCTATGTGAATAATTGTTTCTTTCTTTGCGTAGAGTCAACACAAAGATTATGGAGGCAATTAAAGGTGCATATACCTACGACTATCCAAGACCAGCAGTAACCACCGATTGTGTAATATTTGGTTTCGATGCAGGGGAACTCAAAGTTCTTCTGATTGAACGCGCCATTGAACCATACAAGGGACGATGGGCTATGCCAGGCGGTTTCTTGAACATGGACGAAAACGCCGATGATTGCGCTCGCCGCGAGCTGCAAGAGGAGACCGGAATTGAGAATGTTTTCATAGAGCAATTATACACCTTTAGCGAAGTGGACCGCGATCCTCGCGGCAGGGTAATTACCGTTGCCTACTTTGCGCTAATTAAGCTATCGGATTATAAGGTTACGGCTGGCGATGACGCCGGGAAGGCTGAGTGGTTCCCAATATCTAAGGTTCCCGCACTTGCCTTCGACCACGACCATATGCTTCGCGTAGCACGCACCAGGCTTAAGGGAAAAATACGCTACCAGCCAATCGGGTTTGAACTTCTTCCCGAAAAGTTTACCATGCCCGAGTTGCAAAACCTATACGAGGCCATACTTGAGGTGAAACTAGATAGGCGCAACTTCCGCAAGAAGATTATGGGCACAGGTGTAATTGTGGATCACGACGAATCCGTTACCGGTGTTCCACATAAGGGAGCCAAATACTACAGCTTCGATAAGGCAAAATACCAAGAGTTGACCGAGCGCGGTTTCAACTTCGAAATATAAACCAAAAACCTCTCGATTATGAAGACAGCACTTTTCATTATCGACATGCAGAACGATTTCTGCAAGCCGACCGGCTCGCTCTACATTCCCGGTGCCGAGCACGATGTAGCAAGGCTTTCGACGTTTATTGATACCAATAGCGGGCTGCTCAACGCCATTATTCTAACACAGGACAACCATCAGGTAATGGATATTGCCCATCCCGGTTTCTGGCGTAATGGGAAGGGCGAGTTTCCTGCACCGTTTACCGGAATAACTTATGCTGATATTGTTTCGGGAGTTTGGATTCCTCGCTTCGAAAAAGAGTTGGTTTTACAGTATCTAAATGCGCTCGATGTGCAGGGCGAATTTCCCCATACCATTTGGCCCGAGCATTGCCTGATGGGAAGTGAAGGCGCTGCCATCGTTCCCGAAATTATGAATGCGGTAAATCAATGGGCCAGCCAAGGTCGCTTTTACCAGCTTGTGGTGAAGGGAACCAACCCATTTACCGAGCACTTTGGAGCCTTACGATCCAACGTACCCATTGATGGTGCACCGGAAACTCAGCTCAATGTTGAACTGGTGATGAAGCTGAAAACCTTTGATAGGATTCTCGTTGCTGGAGAGGCAAAAAGCCACTGCGTTGCCAATACCATTAAGCAGCTGTTTGCCTATCCCGACTTAATGAAGCGGCTGGTAATCCTCAACGATTGCATGTCCAACGTACCCGGCTTTGAGCAAATAGCCGACCCAATTTACCAACGAGCACTTGCAATGGGTGCTGTTATTACCAATTCTACCAACATAAACCTTTAAAACCTTGGGTTATGATAATTAGAGACCTGCTCGATAACGACCTCTACAAGTTCACCACCATGAACGCCGTTCAAAAGAAGTTTCCCAACGCTGAGGTTCTCTACCGCTTTGTGAATAGGGGAAAGACTCCATTCCCAAAAGGATTTGCTGAGGCACTGCGCAAAGAGGTAGACACCTTGAGTAGCCTAAGTCTTACTGCCGAGGCGGAGGAGTATATGCGTAAGAAGTGCTACTTCTTTGAACCGGTATTTATCGACCTACTTAAAGGCTACCGCTTCAATCCGGCTGAGGTAACCATCACACAGGAGGGCACCGGCCTTGAGGTTGAGATCCGCGGGTTGTGGTATCGCACCGTACTGTGGGAGGTGCCAATAATGGCCATAATCTCGGAACTTTACTTTAAAATGACAGGGCAGAAGACCGACGATTACAAACCGCGCATTGTTGCAAAGGCACAGGAGTTTGTGAACATGGGAGCCGAGGTTTCTGAGTTTGGCACCCGTCGCCGCTTCTCCTTCGAAGTGCAGGATAATATGGTAGGATTGCTCAAGGCGCATATGGGCAAAAATCTGCTTGGAACCAGCAATGTTTACCTTGCCATGAAGCACGATCTTACGCCCCTAGGAACCCATCCCCACGAGTGGTTTATGTATCACGGCGCCCATTACGGTTACCGCATGGCCAACGCGATGGCCCTCGAGAGTTGGGTAGATGTTTACCAAGGGAATTTAGGCATTGCGCTCACCGACACTTACACTTCGGACAATTTCTTACAGAGTTTTTCCACCAAGTATTCCAAACTCTTCGATGGGGTAAGGTGGGACAGCGGTAATGCACTAGAGTTTACCGACAAGGTGATTGACCACTACGTTAAGAACCGCATCGACCCAAAGACCAAAACCATTGTTTTCAGCGATGGTCTCGATATGGAGAAGGTGAAGGAGATTAAGGCCTACGTGAATGGACGAATTCATGAAGCCTACGGAATTGGGACATACCTCTCCAACGATGTTGGGGTGAAGCCACTGAATATGGTTATAAAACTTTTTGCTGCAAAACCCGCAGGTTGGAGTAGTTTTGTGCCCACGGTAAAGCTCTCCGATGTTGAGGGAAAGCATACCGGTATTCCCGAGGAGATTGAAATGTGCTTACGAACAATAAATCAATAGCTATGGAGCAGTTAAACTACAAGCAAGTTGCTGAAAATATCCGAAAGGAGCTGTCGACCTATATTCAGCGGTATGGCCTTAAATCATTAGTAATAGGCGAATCGGGTGGAATCGATTCCGCCATTTGCACCGCCTTGGCAGCACCTGTTTGCCGCCAGCTAGGCGTGGCGCTTATTGGCCGCAGCATTACCATCGAAACTAACAAGCAGGAGGAGATCGACCGTGGCGCTGCCATTGGCGAGGCATTCTGCACCGACTTTAAGGCCATTGACCTTACCGAGCAGTATTTCGCTGTGCGCGCTGCATGCGAGTATGAGCAGCCCATTGGCACCGACCTTACTACCAAGTTGCGCATGGGTAATATTAAGGCGCGGATGCGGATGGTTCACCTCTACGACTTAGCCCAAAAGCACGGTGGAATGGTGCTCTCCACCGACAATTACACAGAATTCCTTTTAGGGTTCTGGACCCTTCACGGCGATGTGGGCGACTACGGAATGATTCAAACCCTTTGGAAAACCGAGGTATACGGCCTCTCACAATACCTTGTGGATGGCGAACTGACAAACCCGAGGGAGAAGGCTGCATTGCATAGTTGTATCGATGCCGTGCCCACCGATGGTCTGGGCATTACCAACAGCGACCTTGACCAGCTAGGTGCCGCCACCTACGCCGAGGTGGACCAGCTGCTCATAGCTTACCTCGCCAATCCAAATCAAGTTGATAAGAGCAACCCAGTAATTCAGCGCCATATTCGCTCTGCCTACAAGCGCAGCAATCCGTTGAATTTGGGTAGGGATGTGTTGGTGAATACGCATTGATCGAGCGGACGTTTCGTCCGTTTGCTGAGCAAGGCTGCAAATGAAACCAACATAGGCGTATTGTAGAAAGGTGTAATAACCGCAGTTTAGTCCAGTATTCGAAGCGGCAGCATATGCATTATGCAGGTGGTTTTACTATATTTACGCTGTGTGAGGTTGATGGGAGCGGACGAAACGTATGCTCTTTTAGGGAAAATTGTGTAATACGAATTACAAATAGACCAACTGACTTTGCTTGTGGGATATATTCGACACCTAACCTTCAGCATTGATAAATGCAACCTTTATTTGTTTTCTTGATCAGAAATTCTTAAAATCTAAACAATGAAAAACATAACACTTCTATCTTTATTTCTATTGTTCTTGCTTAAGGTTTCGTATGCACAAGACGTAGACAATAAAGACTTAGACCTTTATCTGAAGGCGTTTCGTTATGTGAATGCCCAGCCGAATGTTGTTGTAAAAGGAGGATTGTTTGTCTCTGACACTATCGTTTATATTGATAATGTTAACTTTTTTAAAGAGATAGGACAGATAGAGAGAATAGATATAAGTGAAAACCAACTGATCACTAAAATAGACAGTCTTGATAAATTAAGAGATTTCAAAGGATTTTATTCTACAAAAATCCATAAAACCTTTAACAATACTTTTAATGGGGGATACACTCTTTTCTTTTCAAAGGTATTCGACAAAACGCTAATCATTGAAATTATTCCGAGTATTGGTTGTGAGTGTAAAAGTTACAGTGATCTAACTGCATATAAAGAAACTACACAATACTTGTTTCGTTTCGATTGTTCAAATGAGATTAAAGATGTGTTTATTAAAGTAATAGCATATGACTAATCTGTGATTCACATTTTGATTATCAGAGGAAAATGTACATTGCTCGAGCGGACGTTTCGTCCGTTTGCTGCGCATGGCTGCCAATGAACCCAACACAGGCGTATTGCAGAAAGGTGTAATAACCGCAGTTTAGTCAAGCACACCAACTGGCAGCATGGGCATGCTGCCCATCTGGAAAGCGAGCCACAGACTTTACACTAACTTTTATATTCCGAACTCCGACGTTGAGGCTTTTTGCTCCGGCTTTGATGTTCCGAACTCTGGCGTCGAGGCTTTTTACTCCGGCTTTGAAGTTCCGAACTCCGACGTCGAAGCTTTTAACTCCGGCTTTGAAGTTCCGAACTCCGACGTTGAGGCTTTTTACTCCGGCTTTGAAGTTCTGAACTCCGGCGTCGAGGCTTTTTACTCCGGCTTTGAAGTTCCGAACTCCGGCGTCGAGGCTTTTTACTCTATTCCAGGCCTAACGTCTTGATTCGCTTCTGTAAAAGTGTTCGATATCTTTCCTTCATTTCCGAGGAGAGGAAACTTGCGTCAATTAGGTTGAACCATGCAGGAAAGGCTTGCATTATTGTAGTCAACGTCGTTTCAACCGTTTTGTCGGTCAGCCCGCAGCGCTCTTTACCGAAGTAGCCGATAAGAACATCTGCGTTCAGGTTGCTCTTTTTGCCTTTGAGGCTTAATGCAATCTCTTCGATGTCACCTTTTAGAACAATGGTTGAGTTCAACAGATCGTAGGCTGGTGCCAGCTCCACCTTACCATCCCTTACAATTACCGAATAGTTTTTGAGGTGCATGTCTTCGTTGCCAATAAGGTAGTTGAAGATTACGCGCTTAAAAAGTTTTGCTTTCTCAATGGCAGGGAAGGTGCAATAGTTGTCCAGCAGGGTTACCAACTTCTCCATGGAATACCCATACTTGGTATCGCGGCTCATGCCGGCCAGCTGGGCAAAATCTTCCACTGCAAGCTTATCTTTCTGGCCCTTTCTGTCGAAACGTTTGATGAAGTATGTAAGCGAGCTATCATTGGCATACACCAAGCCATGTAGGGGAGTGTCTATTCCAACGATGGCGGCCAGATGCATGGTGAGGTCTTCGTTTTGAGGAAGTTCTGGAAATATATGGTGTTGAGGTTTGAGGATATACCGTCCGTTTTTATCGGTAATTTCGAACTGTCCCGCTTTAATGTTTAGTATTGCGCTGAGTTTGGGCTGAACGCCTTGAATGGACATTTTTGTTGCCCTCATCATGGCTTCGGTTCGTAGTCCTTCGGCTGAAAAATCGAGCATCGCAAGGTCCTTTAATATAGGCGAGAGGAGTTTTAGTCCTTTCTCGCTGTATAGGCGATTGCCGCAAAGTTGGTAGGTAATTGGGCAACGGTTCATGCCAATACCTCCTTTACGGTTACGTTGCCAACCAAGTCGTCGCCTACGGCAATAAGCTGAGAGAATAGGTCGTTGCGATCTACCTTGCCAATTTTCAGAAGACCTTCCAGCTGGTATCCCTCCGGTAGCAGGCCATCAAAAAATGGAGGGAACGAATCGAATGCATACGTTTTCTGAACCAGCGGTAAGGTAAGCGAAATGGGAGCACCCGAATAGCCTTCGGCGTATTCAATGCGGTATTTCTTACCGAGTTCCAACTCGGTAAGCGTTCCGGCCTCTTTGCCGTTCACGAATAGGTTAGCCTTTCTCATTGTATGACTGCTGGTCCATAAGCGGGCTGGTAAGCATTACTTTGATGTTGAGCACCTGTAGTATTTTACGCAGGGTGTCGAGTTGAATGGTTTCCTTCCCTTTTTCGAGGTCGAAAACCACTGTTTTCCCAACGCCTGCCATCTCAGAAAGTTTCAACTGGCTTAGGCCAGCAGCCTTTCGGTGCATTTTTATTGCGTTTGCCAATGTTTGAGGTTCGAGCATGCCTGTATTGTTATAGCGGTAAATATAGGCTATTTGATATAGCAAAGCAAATCTAACACGCTAAAAATACTGCCATAGCGGCATAATGATGTGTTTTGCTACGAATTGTATGCAGAGTAAAGGTGTTTTACTGCTTTGGCGGTAATAAATTGGAATGAGTTCAGTTTGCTGTAATAGGCATTTACCGCAGGTTTCAGCCGTGGATAATCATATTTAATCTCTAGCCTTTGCAAAACCTAGACAGGTTTCCAATTACCGCTTCCGCGTCAAATCGAGCAGGCCGTTTATAATCGTTAGCGGATGGGCAGGATTTCCCGGAATGTATAGGTCGACGGGATACCTGTCGAGAAAGCTGCGATCCAAGGCCTCGCTGCCGGCAAAAGCACCACCGCTGATGGCATCGGTGCCCACCAGCACAATAATCTTAGGGTCGGGAATTGCATCGTAGCAAATCTGAACTGCCTCGGCCATATTTTTGCTGATAGGGCCAGTAATCACAATGCCATCGGCGTGGCGTGGCGAGGCTACAAACTCGATACCAAATCGGCCCATGTCGAACTGAACGTTGTTGGATGCATTCAACTCCCACTCGCAGCTGCCATCTCCTCCGGCACTTACCTGGCGGAGCTTAAGCGAGCTGCCAAACAGACGGTGGATCTCCTTCCGAACGGTTGAGGGATTAACTTCTACCGGATTTTCGTCACCTTCCTTAATAATCAATCGTTCGCGCTCGTTGGAGGATATCTTATAGTCGGTGGTAAATGTAATTTTGGAAGGAAACGCCATGGCGCATTCCCCGCAGAAGTTGCATTTACCCAAATCGAGAGTAACCGGATTGGCCGTAATCGCATTCATAGGGCACATCTCCACCAGTTCGGTTTCATTAACCT
Source organism: Williamwhitmania taraxaci (assembly GCF_900096565.1). Taxonomy (NCBI): domain Bacteria; kingdom Pseudomonadati; phylum Bacteroidota; class Bacteroidia; order Bacteroidales; family Williamwhitmaniaceae; genus Williamwhitmania; species Williamwhitmania taraxaci. Next base: position 15,489 of record NZ_FMYP01000038.1, on the reverse strand, counting down.
TTTCGAGGCTAATTACCGGCCTACCCCTGAATATTCCGGGAACCTTTGCAGTGGTCACATCGGGAATAAACTGTTTCCCCTGATGGTATAGGATTTTTATATTATTGAGCATAGCGGGTCGTGTTTTTAAAGGTCGTGTCCACAATAGGAGAGGTTAAAACTCTTATTGCAAACGGGGAAATCGGAAATCTCGTTGTTCCTAACCGAAAGGGCAAGGGCAAGCCAGTTGTGAAACGATGGATCCTTGATTTTGTAGAGCAACAAATCGCCCTTGCTATCGGTAATGGCGCAGTGGCAAATTTCACCTCTCCATCCTTCTACCAGCGATAGGGTAAACGAATTGGGCTTTGGTGAATCCAGCAGTGCCTGTTGTGGGTTTGGTTCCGGGATATTTTGAATCAGCGTTCGAATATAGCTTATCGATTGCCCAACCTCCTCTTTCTTTATTTGCACACGAGAGTACACATCGCCGTGATGCTTGATGATGGGCTGGTGCTGAAGTTCGGGGTAGAGGCTAAACGGATGGGAAGACCTAATATCGCGGTTTAGACCGCTCATGCGGGCCGCCATACCTACGGTTCCAATGGAGAGAACATCTTCGTAGGAAACTCGTCCGGTGCGCTCAAATCGTGATATTGCACTGGGGAGCTTAAACATCTCCTCGTTCATCTCATTGAAGTCGGGCTCGAAGGCGCTGAACATGTCTCTAAGCCTATGTTCCAGAGCTGGAGTAAACGGAAATTTATTACGTCCTGGGCGAACGAATCCTTTTGCCAATCGGTTGCCGCCCCACTCCTGCATAAAGTTGATAATGGGTGTGCGCAGTCTCCCAAATACCGAACTGCCCAGTTGGTAGGCAATATCGGTGCAAACACCGCTTAAATCGCCGGCATGGATGGCAATACGTTCCATCTCGAGGGCAATGGTGCGGGCGTATTCAATATCCCGAGTTGGGGTGAATCCGCACAAGCTTTCCCAAACGTGTGCGAAAGCGGTGGTGTGGCCAACTACTGTGTCGCCGGCAATGCTCTCGGCTAAGATTGTGCGCTGAAGCAATGTTTTCTTCTCGAGAAAAAGTTTCTCTATGCCCCGATGTTGGTATCCCAACTGTATTTCGAGATGCAGGATTTGTTCGCCGTTACAGATAAACCGGAAGTGGCCCGGCTCAATTATCCCGGCATGGATTGGGCCTACGCCAACTTCATGCAGCTCCTCGCTATCGATGGCAAAGAAGGGGTAGGTGGCAATGGTCTTACTCTTATCGTGTCGATTATTGGCATAGCGAACAGGCTTTAACCAAGGATGGCCAATAAATTTAATCCCAAAGTTCTCGTGAATCTCGCGCTCAAATCTTTCGAACCCCAACCATTTGGAGGTAAACGAGGGCAGCTCCTTCGAAGGATCAACCAAGCACGAGGATACCTGTATTTGGTGGGTAGTGTCATCGGCAACGCAGCAGATCAACTTCACCTTTTCGGCAATGGTATAGCCAAAGTAGTTAACGCAGTGGCACTCCGGATGGCCGACAATCAGCCCAGTGTTTACGCTAAAAAAAGTATCGTAATCGGTTTCGGGAATATCCGAAACGGCAATCGTCTGATTGTTTTTTAGGGCGATGGGTTTCATATTACTGGGGTAAAAACATTAGACTTTCCTTGATAAGGTGAACGAATGCTAGAGGTGGGTTTAAACCGAGGTAAACAGAGCCTAGCAGCAAAACTATTTGAGAGGTCGATTCCCATGGGTTGATAGTGGGGATTTCTCTTTCGTCGATTCCAACAGGAGGAATAAAGAGCATTTTAAAGATGTTCTTTCCAAATGCCCATATAATCATGGTGAGCAGTAATAAAATCGCAATTAGGAGAAGCAGCTGGTGGGCCTCAAACATGGAGCGGAAGATGAGAAATTCGCTCACAAATAGACCCGATGGTGGCATTGCGGTAGCGCTAATAAAGCAGAAAAGTAGCACGATGGCTCCCGTGGGGTTGTACTTAAAGTAGTTGCCAACACTGTATATGCTTTTGCTTTGAAACACCCTATAAATCTGGTTGTACTGAAAGAAAAGGCTCGATTTTACCAGCGCATGCAGCACAATGTGTAAAATAGCCGCATAGTAACCAATGCCACCCATGGCAATACCCAGCATTACTAACCCCATGTGCTCAATGCTGGAGTAGGCAAACATTCGCTTGATATTCTTTACTTTTATCATGTAAACCGTTGCCACAAATACCGATAAAAAAGCGGCAATGCCGATTACTAGATTGGCCCAATGGTGCAAGGGCGTATTGGCCACCACCACATAGATGCGGAAGATCCCAACAAATCCCAAGTTCATGAGAACGCTCGAAAGTAGTGCCGCTGCTGGGCCAGGGGCTTTATCCTTGGCATCGACACCAGCGGTAAACATTGGAACTAAGCCTAGCTTTGCCGTAAATCCAGTGAATATGAATAGGAACGCCAGCTGCAACCAAAATGGGTTGAGCTTATCGCTATGGGCTATGAGGTATTTAAACGAAAGGTCGTCGGAGGCTGCTTTCCCAAGTGAAAGGCTTAGAAACAGTATTCCAATAAAGATAAAGGTAATGCTGATGGCACAGATAAACACATACTTCCACGTGCCCTCTAGCGCCAGCTTATTACGGTGGTGATATATCAGGGCAGAGGCGCAAAGCGTGGTAACCTCGGTAAAGATCCAGGTCACCGCAATATGGTTGGAGAGGTAGCCTGCCCCAATGGCCATGATCAGCCCAACGATGGCCGCAAAATACACCCCTCGCGATTGCGGCGTTTCGTCGTGCCGTTCAATGTAAAGCCAGCTGTGAATTACTGCTGGAACGGCTATAATACTTAGGGTAATGAGTAGTATTAAGCCCAGCGAATCGAAGGTGAAATAGTCCAGGTCGGTCTCCTGGTAGTGGAAACAGGCATAGATGGTAATCCCCCACTGCAGGACCAGAAAGGCACCCATCAGCGCATAGTTAACAACTTTACTCCTGTTTACAATTAGGGCAATGCCAATGAGTAAGGCCCCTATGAGGTAAGGTAATATCATGAAACTTTAAATTAGCAGGTTAATAATCCTTCAACTCACTGAGTTCGTTTACGTCTACCGTTTTAAATACGTCCCCAATTTTATTCAGGAAGATGCCTAGAATAAGAACGCTGGCGAAGATATCGAGCATGATACCTAAATTCACCAGCATGGGCATTTCATTTCCTACAGCCAGCGAGAGCACAAAAACACCATTTTCGATGATGAGGTATCCCATTACGTGGGTAATGATTTTGCGACGGGAGGCAATAAAATACAATCCGGTGAATAGGGTCGATAGCGCTACCACAAAGAATATCTTATCGAGATTTGGGTCTTGGATGGCACTGGAAAGGAGTATGGTTACCACCACAATCAGGGTCACAATTATGAGTGAGACGAAGTTTGGTAGAAAGGGCTCTGCCTCTCTGGTAATGCTGTTGCGCTTGAGGAGGTGAGTCAAAAACAGCGGCACCGCTATGGTTTTAAATCCGATAGTTTCCAGAAGAATTAGGGACAAGTTAAGCGTGTCGATCTCTTTCAACTGGAAAAATACCACCACAAACAGCAAGACACCCTGAAATGCCAACACCTTTATGTAGGTGAGCATTCTATTGGCAATTGCCATATAGAACAGGGTCATCAGAAACGTTATGAGTAATACATTTATCATTTCTTTATGCTTTATGAGATTAAATGAACTTGCCTAAGATCAACAATACACTAAAGAATATGAGTAGCGATACGGAGGTAAGCGCTACAATAAACTGGGCGTTGTGACTCATTCGGAAACGCGCCATAAACGATTCTACGATACCCATCCCTACTGCCACTAGAAATTGGATGGCAAAGAATAGTGGTATGGCATATTCATACGAAATGGAACCAATAAACAGATTTGCGATTAGGGCGCCATATAGGGCAAATTTCAGGTAACCGGCTGTAAGTATGAGCCCAAGATCGAAGCCGCTATTGTCCAGAATCATTACCTCATGCACCATGGTTAGCTCCAGGTGCGTTTTAGGGTCGTCGATGGGCATGCGGCTATTCTCAATCATAGCAACCATGGTCAACACGAATGTGGCTAGCCCTGCCAGCGCGTAGGTGGTGTAGGAACCAAGGTGTAAATCGGCGAATATCTCCTGAAACGAGGTATGCCCCGTGAGTAGGGCAAGCGAGCCCATGAGGATAAAAAAGGCAGGCTCGGCAAACATGGAGTAGAGCGCCTCTCTGCTGGCCCCCATCCCCTCGAAGCTGCTGCCAGTATCCATGGCCGCAATTATGCTCATGAACTTGCCCAGCGCCAGCACGTAGGCAAAGAAGATGAAATCGCCATTGAAACTGATGATGCCCTTCGATTGGCCCAAAGGCACCACCATCATGGCCATTACTACCGACGAAAAGTAAATGGTTGGCGCTATCTGAAAGACAAAACTCGTGGTTTTGCTGTAAACCGCTCCTTTCTTAAAGAGCCGGATTACATCCTTTATCGGCTGTAGAATACCGGGTCCTTTTCGCCCCGAGGCAATGCTCTTGGTCCGAATGATGATTCCGGTAAAGAAAATTCCAGCCAGTATGATTAATACAAAACTCAGCATGTTATAGTTGCTTTAAAATATCAATAAATGAGGCAATTTTATCGTAAAAAATGGGGATGCAGATAACGGAAACAATGAATACTATTCCATAGATAATGTAAAGTTGGAGCTTCCCATTCTGAACAAAGAGGAACCGCCCCAAGAAAGATTTTAAAGCCTTGATGGGAACGTCCACAACCCACTTTTCAATCTTGTCGTAGGTGTGCGTTTCGTAGCGCCCTTCGGTTGGAAAGATGCCATTGACCTCCTTCTCGTTCTTAAAGGTTAGTAGCACCAGCTTAAATAGCTTGGAGTATGAACGAACAAAGGAACTTGCGGTATACTGAAGCGATACCGGTGGAGCAACATAGGCACATCCCCACGTATCGGCGGTGGTGTCCACAACCCTTTTCTGCAGCACAAATTTTCGGATTGAGTATATGGCCGCCACCAGCAGGACAAAGCCCCACGAAGCGTAGGTGATGGGAGCCAGTGCGGAAAATTCGATTCCCGTAAATGGGTTGAATGTCACCAGCTCATTCCCTGTCAGTAGGTTTACGGGTTTAATCAGCATACTCAGGAAGAGTTGTGGGTATAAACCGATGAATACAATCATAAACGCTACCAGGTAGAGTGGCAAAAGTTGAAGGAATGGTGGCTCCTTAACCTCATGCTGAAACGCATGCCGCGGGTTACCCAAAAATACCACGCCAAAGGCTTTGGTAAAGCATAGCAGGGCCAGTCCGCCAATCATTACCAAGGCCATTACCGAAATGGTAATAGTGATAAGCGAAACCAGCATTGCGCTCTGAAGCCAGTGGTATAAACCGCTGTATATGATAAACTCCGAAATAAATCCGTTGAAGGGTGGAATGCCCGAAATGGCAATAGCCGCAATCAGGAAGAGGATGGCCGTTTGTGGCATTTTCTTTATCAGTCCGCCCAAATGCTCTACGTTGAGGGTATGGGTGGCTTGGTATACAATTCCGGCCGTGTAGAATAGTAGCGACTTAAACAGGGCGTGGTTCAGGGTGTGCAGCAGCGCACCGGCAAATCCAAGCGCGGCCAGCACCTGATTTCCATCGCCCAAACCGATACAGCCAATTCCAATTCCGAGCCCAATTATTCCAATGTTTTCAATGCTGTGGTAGGCCAGCAACCGCTTAAGGTTATGCTGTATAATTGCTAGCATCACACCATACATCCCAGAGATTACCGAAAATACAATAATCACGTGGCCAATGGCCGTGTAGTCGGCCTTAATTAGCAGGATCATCCGTAGGATACCGTAGATACCAATCTTAATCATCACCCCCGACATTACCCCCGAAATGTGTGCCGGTGCTGCCGGGTGGGCGTAGGGTAGCCAAGTGTGAAAGGGCACAAAGCCCGCCTTTATGGCAAATCCAAAAAAGAAGAAGAGAAATAGGGCCAACGAGTCGGCTCCGTTATGGTTGGCCGTATAGGTGGCAATGGCCGCAAAGTCGTAGCTGCCGGTTTTAGATGCCACCCACATAAAGCCAAGCATAAGAAACAGCAGGGAGACGTGCGAGTGGATAAGGTAGTTTATTCCAGCTTTAATGGTAGCTACCTTCTCGTGCTCAAAAATCACCGAAATAAAAGCAGAAAGAGCCATAATTTCCCACGCCACGAGAAATGCGATGGAGTTTTGAATAACACTGAGTGCTATGAGCGCGGCATGCAGCAGAATAAAGCCAATCCCGTGTAATGTTAGGTTGGTTTTTTGCTCCCGGTAGCTATTCATATAGAAGAGCCCATAAAAACCGCCAGTAACAAATACAAAGTTAATGATTAGGACGAACCAACCCGACAGGGCATCGATGCGCAAAGCAATGGGACCGGTAACCCAGCTTCCCGCAAAGATAAATTCAGCGGGACTACCGATAAGGGCATTCAGTGCAAGGAACCCCGAAAGTGCAGCATTCACGAGAATCGCCAAGAAGAATACTATGCCCTTCGCCTTTACTGGTAAAAACGGAGTGGTGAATAGTATCAAGATGGTTATCAGCAGGAATGCCAAAACTAGGTTCATCGAATAATATTTAGCACCGTTAGAATGAATATGGCCATTACAAAAACAATTCCGTAAAGCACGTAGGTTTGGGTTCGTCCATTCTGGATGAACCGAAAGTAGTTAGCCGTATATACCAGCCGATTCGTTATGAGGCTGATGAAACGACTTTCAAAAAAATCGTGGTAGTAGGAGGCATACTTGCGCGGTGTCGGGAAAATCTCCCCTGGTTCCAATTCCGTAAACTTTTTCCGCTCTAGCAGCAGGAAGTTGAAGGTCTTGCCCAACGGTTTCGAAAATGACTTTCCGGAGTATTGCATACGCGTGTTTGGTGCTGTATAGGCGCAACCCCACGTGGCATCCACGCGCTGTGGCTTGCTTTTGCTTACAATCCATCGAATAGACAAGAACAGTCCAATGAGTGCAACAAAGCCAGCAAAGTAGAGACCTATCTGCGCAATGGTGGTGGAGTAGGAGTTGAATTCGATAAGGTCGAAACCTACAGCGGTTCTGTTGAACCCGGAGAGTATGCGTCCAACCACTCCAAGGTAGAGTTGAGGGATAAACGCTACGCTCAGCATAACCGCAATAATTACATACTGGGGGATTAGCATGAGGGACGAAACCTCACGTGGTTCCTGATGCAAATGTTGACGTGGACTTCCCAGAAATATGGTTCCAAACGTTTTGGTAAAGGTTAGTATCGATAGTCCCCCAATAATGCTCAGCCCGGCAAAGGTGAGCACAAACAGGCTTATCAGGCTGAGGCTGCCGGAGCCGAGGCCGTCGATCAGCCCGTTATAGATTAAAAACTCCGATACAAATCCGTTGAACGGAGGGATGCCTCCAATGGCAATTGCCCCAACTAGAAAGGTTACTGCCGTTTTGGGCATCACCTTTATAAGCCCGCCCAGCTTATCCATGTCGCGGGTGTGGGTTTGCTGGTAAACCGAGCCGGCCGAATAGAATAGCAGCGATTTAAACAGCGAGTGGTTGAGCACATGCAGCAGCGCGCCCCCAAAGCCTAAAAAATAGAGTATTTGCATGTTACTGCCGAGGCCAATAAGCCCAATACCGATACCAATGCCAATAATGCCTATGTTTTCGATGGTGCAGTAGGCGAGCATTCGCTTAAAATCGCGGTGAACGGCAGCGTTGAGGATCCCATACAAGCCGGTCAGTACCGAGATGGTAATTACGATTTCCCCCAACAAAAGGTAATCGGTGCTTAGGTAGGAGATAACACGAAAAATACCGTAGATCCCCAGCTTCACGATTACCCCTGACATTACCCCCGAAACGTGCGACGGTGCTGCAGGGTGCGCGTGGGGCAACCAGCTGTGTAGGGGAATAAAGCCAGCCTTAAGGCCGAAGCCAATAAAGAAAATTACAAACAGCCATATATTGCTATTGTTTCCAAAGAAGATATGAAACGCATTAAAATCGAGCGACCCCGTTTGAAAATACACCCAGATAAAGCCAATGGTGAGAAACACCACGCTGATGTGCATCTGCACGAGGTAATTCATCCCGGCCTTAAGGGTCTTTGGATTATGATGGTCGAAAATCACTAGCATCATCGACGATAGCGACATTACTTCCCACGCAATGAGGAATGCAAAAGCGTTCTGGAGCATACATACCCACACCATGGAGAGGTGGAACAGCCCAAAGAGTATCCAGTGCATGGTTAGCTTTGAGGCCGCATTGGAGTAACCCTTTAAATATCCGATACCATAAATTACGCCGGTTATGCAGGTGAAGTTGATGATTAGGATAAACCACGCCGATAGCCCATCGATACGAATGGGGATGGAGCCTAAGAACGATCCTGCGTTAATCGAAAAATCAACCACATCGCCCTGAAGCGCCGCTATTGCCAGCCAGCTTGTTGCCAGGGCGTTTATTGCGACTAAAATTGCTGCTACGTAACCTTTATTCTTCGATGGGGCAATAAATATGGCAACAAATGCAATTAGCGTTACCACCCACGACAAATTCAATACAAGTCCAAATCCAACCATATCCGTTATAACAGAATTTTATGGCAAAGTAACGGAAATATTGGGAACCCTGACGAAAAAGTTGGGGTTTTATCGAAAGGCGCTTTCTCGGTAAGTTTGCAGCATGGCATACAACCCACTCGTTTGTAATTCGTTTGAGGGTATTTGATGAACACGATTCCTGCTACCGCTGGACCGGCCGTCCGTGCAATCGTTCCGGGTGCTATACAAGGATGCGCAGTTGCTACCCGCGTGCTAGTTTTTTGCTACATTTACATCTGCCAAGGCTTGCAGGGCACGGACAGGAAAAATGTCCGTGCGATCTGGGTGTTAATGAGGCAAAGCATATTGATGATTTAATCAAAAACATAGGGGAGGCTACGTATGAAATTCAAGTTTCTGAATGATCCTGTTCAGACCCATGCTGGTAAAATGTTGGTCGGAGCAATAGTTTGTATATTTCTAGGTACTAAAGGAATTGTTCAGACACCTCCGTTGGAAAAGTTGGAATATTACAAGGGGCGTTTGGAGTGGATAAAAGATGGATATGTGCAATTTAAAGATACAACTAGAGGAAACTATGGTGTTACAATTAAACTTAATAGTAATGAAATTATTTTTGGCACATGGGTTGCAAAACATATAATCGCAATTAAAAAAGTTGCAAAAAAAAATGCAAACATTGAGATTTGGTTGGGAAACACATATGGTGAGATTGAACAGATAAAGGTTAATGATGACGTTATTGTTGAATACGATCAATTATCAGAAATGCATATTGATATAGGATTTCTTGTTGTTGGTCTTTTTCTATTGGCAATAATGGTTTATGCAATAATAAAGCATCCTGAGGTTATCTCTTCTAGAATCGCAGAAAAAAAAGGAATTGAGTTGGACTGATTCACCTGCTGGCGCGGATTTAACACACCCCGCTATCGCGGACATGCTGTCCGTGAACTACGAACCGTTGCCAGTGCAGCCAGCACAGGCGCTAACCCCGCTAGCCCGGACAACTAGCACTGCTCGAGCGGACGTCTTTCGTCCGTTCGCTGCAAAAGGTGGTCAGTGCAGCAAAACAGGCACTTTGCAGTAAGGTAGCATAACCGCAGCCTAGCCAAGAGCAAAAAGCGGTGGCATGGGCATGTTGCGCATACGGTAAGCTTGCCAAGCGAGGCGGCTTAAGGCTTTTGGTAGCTGGAGGGCACGTCCTGAATATATGCCGTGCGCTGGGGTTGCGCAGCTGCTACCACGATGCAGGTTTTTTGTTATATTTACACTTGCATTGGCGTGCTGGGCACTGACGGGAAAAATGTAATGCTCTTCTCACTGCTATCCGATAAGTTGTATTTGTTATTTGAATTTAGGATAATTAAATAATTGAGTTATGGGTTTCTTTAACAAAACTAGGTATTTTCGGACATTGCTATTCCTATTGCCCATTGGAATGTGTTTTACATATTATGGTGGAAATCATTTGCTTGTGGATGTTAATAAATTTCCACAGGCAAAAGGGGTAATTGAAAAAATTGAAAATAGGGACGTTCAATATAAATTCAAAAATACGGTATATACATCACCCACCACAATAATAACAATGACAAATAATCAAATTGATTATACTACAACGATTAAATCACACATGGAAATTATTGACAAATCATTATCGATAGGAGATATAATTATTATATGGTTACATACAGACAATAGAAAAAATGAAATTGCTCAGATAGAAAAGGGCGATAAAATAATTATTCCATATGAGAAAAGCATCGGTATGGCTTGGGGCTTTTTGCTTGCTGGGTTAATTACAAGTTTTATCGCCATTGGTTACTTGATTAAATATCCAGAGGATATACTCGGGAATAAAAAAAGTTAAATCACCACGCTAGCCCGAACGTATAGCATTGGTTGAGCGGACGGAACGTCCGTTCGCTGTGGATAGATCATCAAAACAGGCGCTTAGCAGTAAGGTAGTATATCCGCAGCCATGCCAAGAAGATAAAGCGGTGGCATGGGCATGCTGCTCATACGGCAAGCAGGCCAAGCGAGGTGGATTAAAGCCGTTGCAGCCGGACAACGCTTCCGTCCTTGCAAGCAATGCAGCTAGTCCGGGCGCGACTACTACGCGGCGGAATACTAGTCGCACTCGGACTTTTCGCTGGCGTATGCTGCTTCAGCCGGACGGAACGTCCTGAATATCTATCGTGCGCTGGGGTTGCGCATCTACCACCAGCGTGCTGGTTTTTTGCTACATTTACATCAGCCAAGGCTTGCAGGGCACGGACAGGAAAAATAGCCTGACCGCCGAAGGAGGTTTCGTGCCAGCTAGGTTTACTTAAAAATATTGAGGTAATCCTCGAATATGTAAACTCTTTTCCGTTGGCCGCCGGTAATCTCCTTCAGAATATTTAACTTTTCGAGTTCTTCAATTAGCTTGTATGCCGAAGGTGCTGAAATTGCTGCAATTTCGCTGACTTTTTCTGCATTTAGCATCGGTCTTTGGTATAGATAGTTCACCACCTTTTGGGCATTGGCAGCTCTGCTCCCAAGGGTTTGTAGCTGAGCGGTAACCTGCTTTTCTAGCTGCAGTATGCTATCGAATGTTTGTATACCCTTTTGAGAAGTCTCGATAACACCTACCAAAAAGAACTTAAACCATTGATCCAGGTTATTCTTCACCCTAACAGTCATTAAATTATCGTAGTACAACCCTCTGTTTCTTTCAAAGAAATCGGACAAATAGAGAATAGGTCTTTTTAAGATTCCTTTATTTACTAGGTAAAGGGTAATTAGTAGCCTTCCGATTCTACCATTTCCATCTAAGAAGGGGTGAATTGTTTCAAATTGGTAGTGTATGAGTGCAATTTTAAGCAGGTCAGGTAGAAATATATTTTCATTATGCGTAAACCGTTCGATATCGCTCATGAGGTCCGGAACGGAGGTGTGTGGAGGTGGAATAAATGTAGCGTCATTAATTGTTACGCCTCCTATCCAATTCTGGCTTGTTCTGAATTCTCCCGGCTGCTTGTTCTTACCTCGAACCCCTTGCATCAGCGTTTTATGGGTTTCCCTTATAAGTAGTGACGAAAAGGGCAAATCCTTCATTACGGCTATCGCTGCATCCATGGCCTGTATGTAGTTTTGAACCTCCTCCCAATCATCTCTTTTGTCAAGAGGCACATCTTCCTTGTCTAAAAGAGCCTCTTCCATGTTTGTCCTTGTCCCTTCTATCCTGCTGCTTTGGGTTGCTTCCTTTATAACGTGCATGCTAATGAAGAGCTCCAAATTTGGAATATACTTAGAGTACATATCCAACCTGCCCAGCTCTCGGTCGGCCTGACTGAGTAAATGGAACACCTCCATGTTTTCTATCTGCCACTGCCTATTGATGCTCGTTGGGACGAAACTTTTGTAGTAGCCTTGACTTATGTAGTTTCCAGATATGTAGTTTTTCATCTCCTTTATTAGGTTTAACAAAGATAGTTCTTATTTAAGAAAAAGGCAAATAACTTAAATTAATGTCGCGGTAATTTAAATTTCTTCGCCCCCGATTGTGCAGACATGCTGTCCGTGAACTACGAACCATTGCCAATGCGCAACACAGTCACTTTGCAGCAAGCTTGCATAACCGCAGCCATGCCTAGAGCACAAAGCGGTGGCATGGGCATGTTGCCCATACGGCAAGCAGGCCAAGCGAGGTGGATTAAAGCCGTTGCCGCTGGACAACGCTTCCGTCCTTGCAAGCAATGCAGCTAGTCCGGGCGCGACTACTACGCGGCGGAATACTAGTCGCACTCGGACTTTTCGCTGGCGTAAGCCGTTGCAACCGGACGAAACATCCTGAATATCTGCCGTGCGCTTATCGTGGCTGCTACCGGCGTTCATGGTTTTTGCTGTTTTTACATCTGCCAAGGCTCGCAGGGCACTGACGGGAAAAATGTAATGCTCTTCTCACTGCTATCCGATAAGTTGTATTTGTAATTTGAATTCGGGCACTGATGTTAATCTTTAGTTATAAGTGTTGACTATTATCATCAATATGTATATATTTGTGGATAATAAACAACATATACCAATGAACACCAAGAAGAAGGTATTGTTCCCAAAGCACCAAAAGATAATGGAACAAGTAGGTGAAAATATCAAACTAGCCCGAAAGCGTAGGAAACTGACTACAATACAGGTAAGCGAACGGGCTGGAATTAATAGATCTACTTTGTACCAAATTGAGAGAGGGAATGGGAGTGTTTCAATGGCTGCTTATTTTAATACTTTCAGAGTATTAGGATTGCAAGATGACTTTTTGAAACTTGCTGCTGACGATAGCTTTGGCAGAAAGCTTCAAGATCTTAGCTTAACCGGAAACAAGTAATATGGCAACTACAAAAACGGATATTTTGGTTTATGCTCATTGGATGGGAATGAAAGAACCCAAGCTAATCGGCATACTTAGTGCTCAACAAGCAAAAGGCAAAAAGGCTTTTAGTTTTGAATATTCGTCTGACTGGATTCATTCATCGGAGCAAATTTTATTAGATCCTGATATTGGATGGTATAAGGGACCGCAATATCCTAACGGGAAAGAGAATTTCGGTGTGTTTTTTGATTCGATGCCCGATACTTGGGGCCGAACTCTAATGAAAAGACGTTCTGCACTAAATGCAAAGGAGGAGGGTAGACCTGCGCCAAATTTATATGATATTGATTTCTTACTTGGTGTGTTTGATGAATGTAGAATGGGTGCATTACGGTTTAAGTTAGAATCTGATGGACCTTTTTTGGATAACAATCACGATTCGTCTATTCCGCCAATGAACCATGTCCGAGAATTGCAACACGCTGCTGAAGTGCTCGAATCGGAGGAAGATAGCAACGCTGTAAAAAAGTGGCTTGCAATACTAATGGCACCAGGCTCTTCCTTAGGTGGCGCAAGGCCAAAAGCGAATTTAGTGGACGAGCACGGTGATTTGTGGATAGCAAAGTTTCCATCCCAAGGTGATACAACGAATAAGGCAGCGTGGGAATTTCTAGCCTATAAGCTGGTTATAAGCGCCGGGATAGAAATGGCAGAATCAAGAATTGAGAAGATCTCAGGCAAGTATCATACTTTCTTTACGAAGCGTTTTTACCGCCTTAATGGGGAGAGAATACATTTTGCCAGTGCAATGACCATGACTGGAAATAATGAAGAAACCATTAAGGAAAAGCCAGCCAGCTATCTCGACATTGCTGAATTCATACAGTTTATGGGCTGTCAAAACAAAAAAGATTTGAATCAGCTATGGCGAAGGATCGTTTTTAGTATAGCTGTATCAAACACCGATGACCACCTACGGAATCATGGCTTTATTTTAACTAAACACGGTTGGATTCTTTCTCCGGCATTTGATATTAATCCCTCAATCGAAAAAGAGGGATTGGCCCTGAATATTGATACCGATAATAATGCGTTGGATTTTGACCTTGCAAAAAGCGTGGGTGAGTATTTTCAGCTTACAGATTCCGCTATGGATACAATAATTAGGGACGTTAAGGCTGCAGTAAGTTGTTGGAAAGAAGTAGCGCAGGAAATTAGTATATCCAGAGCAGAACAAGAGATAATGTCCTCATCCTTTAGGTGTTAATACCTGAGTCCACCCCGAAAAGTGATTATATTTTAATACCGTAATGTAGGCGTTGGCGTAAGTTGCTTCAGCCGGACGAAACATCCTCGCAACCGTGTCGTGCGCTAGGGCCGGCTGGGCAGCTGCCATCGGCGTGCATGGTTTTGGCTATATTTACGCTGTGTGTGGTTGGTGGGAACGGACAGCAAAAATGTCCGCGCGAGCTGGGGGCGTCACTTCCGAACAGATTATTGTAACTGAATAAAAGCATTGATTTTGCTTAGAGTGTTTGACAAAGCGCTGGATTTTGGTGATATAAAAATTGCGCAATAAAAATAAAGTGTTATGTTTACTTGCTAGTGCATTAAACAAATTATATGCGATTGATTATTAGTATCATTTTGCTCGTTGCTGCTCCACGGATCTATGCTAATGATGTAGCAAGTTATTTGCAGGAATATGGTCGAACAGGCGTGTCGAATTATAGCACCGAGCAAGCTATTATTAGAGACAGTGATCTCGAGAATCTGCTTAATAAATTAAGCCCGTTTTATGGCGATACGCTTACCCGAATTCGGCAAAAGGCATACTATTTAACCTACAAAAAGGCTATCCAGAGTAACGAGAATCGAACATTAGCCGTCAACAGGTTGCTCAATGGCGGTGGCGATGCGGATGGGGGCATTGTAGGTCAGAATCTTGGCTATCTTAAAAATTTTAACCTTGATGATTTTGACGCAGAATCGGCGAGGCTCATTAATTTGAAACTATCAAGCACTCGAATACAACACTATAAGGATTTTGTTCTTCTTGCTGGATTTATTGGCACTGGCAAAGATATTTTGTATCAAAAGGTGCTGGATAGGGATGTGCCGGGAAAAACCAAGTGGTATATTTCCTTAGCGCTTGCGCGGATGGGAAATTCCGAACAAATTGCTTACTGCATGGATAAGGTTAGGTCGTTACCGATCAATGACAACCTTCTAGATTATGTCGTTCCTGATTTACTGTACATGCGGCAAAAGGTTGGGGTCGATTTTTGTGTAACCATTTTGAATAGCAACGAAAAGCTCTGCCACTCTTCAAATCCCGATAATTCAGAGAGTATTGTTTGTGGATACAAAATTTTGGAAATACTAGCACCCGTAGTGATTGGTATTCCGGTTGCTGTGGATGCTACCGGATTTGTAAGGGTCGATAATTATGAAGAGTTACTGAATAAAGCGAGACAATGGTTTCT
>NZ_FMYP01000037.1 GCF_900096565.1 Williamwhitmania taraxaci | reverse complement strand
AACGCCTATAGCCCCAACGTGCTAATGTGGGATGATGCCAAGGCAGCCTACTTCACCGCCATGGGCTGGGACCCTACCACAACCAAACCGCTGGAGGCCACACTCGATAAGCTCAACCTTCCCACCGTGAAACACCAGCTTTACGGCAACTAAAAGTAAAAGGAGGTTGTAGTAGCAAAATACTTCAACCTCCTTCATTTTTTTAACAGAAACCCGTTCTAATCCTAATGACAAGAAAGACTGGTGTGAGAATTACAAAAAAAGACGGAACACGTAAATCGTTTTGTTTTGACACTTTACTAGTTCAAGATAGCACAATAACGGGTAAAAATGACCATTTCTTCGGAGTGAATATTACGCCAATTAATCTAAACAATATTGAAAAAGTAGAATTACAATACAAATAGAATAAAACACACGCTGTCGACGCAGACTTTTTTCCATACGTGCGCTGCGAAAAATTGCAGCATAAATACGACACACTTTTAATCTTTTACATTCTCTCTTTTCCCTCTCGCTAGCGAAGCCCAGATACCTAGAATCGAAAGGGCTATGAATACGCCAATAGTGAGGTGAGAGGCATGCAGAAACTGTATATGGTTTGATGGATTAATTTTATCGTTGCCAATAAATAGATGAAGGACAAGGGTAGCTATTCCCATGCTCATCATCTGTCCGGTAAGGCGCATGGTGCCCACCGTAGCAGAGGCAATGCCAAGGTATCGCTTCTCCACCGAACTCATAATAGCGTTAGTATTGGGCGAAGAGAATAGCCCAAAGCCAATACCAAGAATCAAGAGCGCAGCCACAATATAGCCGTTGGAAGTGCTATCGTTTATGGGTAGCAACAGGCACAGTCCTACCGCAATGATTGTCATCCCCATCGAGGAGAGAATGCGCGAATCGTATCTATCGCTCATACGTCCCGAGAAGGTAGCCACTATCGCCATCATGATAGGCTGTGCAACCAGAATGGTACCGGCTTCGCGCGGCGAAAACCCTTTTACATACTGTAAGTAGAGGCTAATAATAAAGGTAATGGCAAAGGTGGTGGCGTAGTTGATTAGGGCAGCCAAGTTGCTCATGGCAAAGAGCCGGTTGTGCGCAAAGAGTTTCATATCGAGTACCGGATACTGCGCCTTCCACTCCACTCGGATAAAGAAGAGTAAACCGGCAAGACCTGCAACGGTACAAGCAATGGCAAAGTTGTCGGGGATTTTGGAGAAACCATACATGAAGGCCGACATGGAGGCAATATAGATAAGCGAACCCTTGAGGTCGAACTGCTCGTGGCGCGCGTCGGCCCACTCCTGCTTAACCGCATAAGGAGTTGCAAATAACACCAGCAACCCAATGGGAATGGGAAGCACAAAAAGGCTCTGCCATCCAAACGATTGTGTAAGGAATCCACCCAAAACCGGGGCGGCCGATAAGCCCAGATAAACGGCGGTAACGTTCATTCCAATTGCTTTGCCGCGCTCGTGTGGCGGAAAGGCTGAGGTAACAATGGCCATGCTGGTTCCAAACATCATGGCACCGCCTATTCCTTGAATGGCCCTAAAGATAAGAAGCATTGACGTGGAAGTAGAAAATGCGCACATGAGCGAAGCCATTACCACAACACCATTTCCCCAAAGAAATATCTTTTTCCTGCCAAACATATCGGCCAATTTGCCCATGGGTACCAACACCACTGCGGACGCCAGCAAAAACGACATGGCCACCCAGCTCATGGTAACCGCATTCATGGAGAACTCACCCCCAATTTGCGGCAGCGCAATGTTCACCGCAGCACCCATAAACGGATTGATAAAGGAGGTGAGCATGATGAGAATCAGCAGTAAGTTCTTATGTATTTTCGGAGCCGCAGTTTCCATTACATTTCAATTCATTGGTAGAGGGAGGCAAAATTAGAAGATAATTTGTTAATATGGTCTTTGCAGAATAGGATAATTAGGGGAGAATGGCAGTTGGCAGTTGGTAGTTTTTTATCGGAATTGGAGCAAAACCGACGAACAGAGTATTACGGCTGCACTCAGGTAGATTACCGATAATTTTTGCCCAACCAATTCATATTTACACTAAATTTAGAACGAGAACACAGAGATAGCGTTCAGCATTAAAGAACAACTTACCTCAAAAAAACCCATGACAAGAAATTGGCCAAAAAGAATGACATTGCTAATTACGCTTCTAATGACAGGAGGCTATCTTTTTGCTCAACAGATAGAGTGGGGTGAGAAAAATAAAGCAAAATCGAAGAACTACCAACCAATCATTCTGATGGACGATGGAGAATCGATTTACACCACGTACTTCGACGCTCATCATGCAGATATTGAAAGGCATAGTATAAAAGGGGTGCTTGTTTACTCTACCTCTATTGAATTAGGCAAAATAGGGAATAATTATCCCGAGATTGAATATGTCGGATATCTAAATGACAAATTCGTTCTATTTGCCTCCTACTACAATGCATCCAACGATACTGCTACGCTATACTCCTATTCCTATTGCGGAAAAACGGGGATTCAAACAGGCGAAGAGACAAAGCTATTCGCCGTTCCTGCAGTGAAGAATTGGTCGAGAGGAAACTTCACCTTTATCCCCTCACAGGATCAATCCAAAATCATGATCAATACCACAGTTACCAAAGGGAATAGCGGTAAAATAACCGATTGCTTTAAGCTATTCGATTCGAACATGAATATGCTTATGGAGCGGGACGAAATAGTCTACGGCAAGGAGGTTGACTATACCAACCAGAATTTTACTGTTGATAGCGGGGGGTCAATATATTTTGTCAGGAAAAAGAGTGAAGGACAATTCTTTATGGTAGAATACGATGCCGCCAAGAAGTGGGCAAAGTGGGAAGAGGTGATTGATGCTTCAAAGACCGATAAAAACCTATCCGTTACCGGGGTTGCTTTTGGATTCGATTCGAACCTCGACCTGATAATTACTGGCATATGCACGGCTACCCACAAGGGCATAACCAAGCCCGTCGGGGCAATGTATATGAAGGTTGATCGTTTGTCGAAAGATGTAAAAATCTTCAAGACCTACACGTTTGATACATTCCGAAAAATGGGCGGTTTTTCGTTCACGAACCCATCCATGCACTTCACCAAAGGAAATAATTTGGTGTTTATTAGCGAATGTCAATCCGAAATGCAATACAAAAATTCAACCATGTATATGGAAGGTGATTTAGCCTTGGCAAGTTTTGCTACCGAAGGAGAGTTACTTTGGTCTAATTCCATACAAAAAATACAAATATATAGCAACGCAGCCGTCATACCGTTTACAGTTGCCATGTCGAATGCGCAATACTTCTCGTATGTTTCGGGGATTAGCGGCAATAACCTTTTTGTTTTCTTTAATAATAATCCAATGAACTTGACTCGGCAGGATGGAGAAAAGGGCCCAAGCGTAATGCCATTCAGTAAGACCATACCAATGCTTAATACCATAAATCTTACCGATGGCAAGATCGTGTATAAGCAATTTTTCGATCCAAAGGAAGCAAATACTTACCTTAAAATACGGGGTAGTTACCCAATGAGTAATAGTTCCGATATTATTGCACTGGCACAATACAAAGGTATTTACCAGTTTGTAAGGATTAAGTTAGAGGAGTAGCCCAATGGGGTAATTCGCTCGAGAGTAAATACTGTATATGTGATTATTTTTTATAAAAGTTACTGCAACAGTCTATTGATAAAAAATTCCACAACACTTACTCACAAGAAAATGCCTCTTAACCTCCTATCAACAAAATGAACAGAACATCAAGATTCTGTGTTAATTGGGAGGAACAATCAAGAATATTTTTAAATTTATGAGGATTTTCAACCCTGCTTTTTGCTGATGAAAACAGAAATGCCATATAGAGTTATCATTAGTAGATTCATTTCTATAGGCTTGCTACTTTGGGTATGCCAATATCCCTTATTGGCCGTTGAGAATGCAGAAAATAAACTACTGGCCAAGCTATCCCACAGCAAACCGGCCGAAAAAGTCGCCATTTTAACAGAGCTAGGCCAATACCATAGTGATTTTAACTATCCCAAAGCGCTTACGTTCACCGACAAAGCAATTAAACTTGCCATCGCAGTAGGCGATTCCGCCGGCTTAGCCAAAGCGCTGTACACCGATGGCATAATCCATCAGTTGCAGGGAGAAAATAACGAGGCTCATAGAAGTTTAAAGCAGGCTTATAGCCTATACACCCAATCGAATGATAGCCTCGGTATTGCACGAACCAGCGATTGCCTCGGATCACTATTTCGTTACTATGGTGCATACGAAAAATCGCTGGAATACCATTTATGGGCGTTGGCTGTTTTTGAAAAGCGAAACGATACTACGGGTAAGATCAGCGCCATGAACAATATTGGGATCGTATACCGCAGTCTCGATAATTATACAAAGTCCATCAGTTATTACCAGAAAGCACTTGGGCTAGCAAAGGAGTCTAATAGCAGCCTACTATCTACCGTATATAACTCCATTGGATCCTACTACTACTATCTTAAAGAGTATAAATCAGCCAACTACTACTATCGTAGAGCCTTAGACATTGTGCCTACCACCCTCGCACTAAAAGAGCGGCATTGTGCGGCATTAAACAACATTGGCAACGTATATCGAAGTAAAGAGCAACTCGATAGTGCACTTTTCTACTATAGTCTATCGCTAAAGGAGAGCAAAATCCTTGGTCTAATAAACCTTTCCGCCATCACCCTTAAGAATATTGGCACTATATACGCTAGGAAAGGGGAGGTTCAAAAAGCCGAGGAATTCCTACTTAAAAGCATTCACTTAAGCAAGAAATCAAATTTAAAGCAGGTTGTGCGTGATGACTACCTGATACTATCCAACCTCTCTGGCAAGAATGGTGACTATAAAAAGGCATTAAAATACCACAAACAATACTCTGAAATTCAAGACTCAATACATCGTGAAGAACAATCGAGCAAGGTTGAATTACTCGAAGTTGATTATCTATTTCAGCAAAAAGAGAAGGATCTTGCCATTCTCATGAAGAACAACGCGGAGAAAAACCTTGAAATACAAACAAGTAGAAATCTTCTATTGATTTCTATTCTCATCATATTCATCCTAATAACTTTGACAATTGGAATCTATCGGCTCCTGCACATTAATAGAAATGCTAAGCAAAACTTACTTCAGATGAACGAGAAGTTAGAGGAGCGTGTAATGAGCCGAACCGTAAAGTTAGAGTTGGAAATAGCAAACCACCGAAATACTGCAGTTGAACTTTTAAAGGCCAAGGAAAAAGCGGAAGAGTCGGATCGATTGAAATCGACCTTTCTTTCTAACATTTCGCATGAAATTCGCACACCAATGAATGCCATTGTTGGGTTTACAGGGTTGCTCTCCAGCCCTGATCTTCAGGTAGCGGAGCGGGATCAGTATATTGAGGTAATCAATAAAAGTGGTAACTACTTACTCTCCATTATTGATGATATTATTGAGATTTCGAAGATTGAAGCCGGTCAAATTACGCTTCACTACTCACAAGTTTCGGTTAATTCCCTATTAGACCAACTCTATGATACCTTCAAAGCAGAGATTCCTGAAGAAAAAGACATTTCGCTAAACGTAACAATACCCAAGGAAACACTTACCATCTCTACCGATCCGGTAAAACTCCGTCAGGTGCTTTCCAGCCTATTGAGTAATGCAATTAAGTTTACTGAAAAGGGTAGCATTACTCTTGGATACCAAAAAGCAAATAGCACTGAGTTAACTATTTTTGTAAGCGATACCGGTATTGGCATTGATGAAAAGCATAGGCAGATTATTTTTGATCGGTTTCGGCAGGTAGAGAACAAAAATGAAACCAAAAAAGGTGGATCGGGCTTAGGTCTGGCAATTTCAAAGGCCTATATAGACAAACTTGGCGGCACCATAACACTTGAATCGGAGATAGGCAAGGGATCAACCTTTACCTTTACCCTTCCCATATAGCACTAAATTACTACTTTGATATTCCATGAAAAGATCATAAACCTCTAATAAAACAGAGGTTATCTAGCACACTTACCTTTGTAATAAGATACAAATTGATTTGTCTGAGATAAACACTCCTAATAAAACTAAGAATGGAATCAATCGGATTTATGGCTTCGATAAATATGTATGATTATCCCTCGAAAACCAGAGAGAGTATCAGGTAAACCTCAATATGAAACTGACATAATTGATGTTTCGACGATAGTAAAATCCACATATGCTATACATTGACTGTGTGGAATTGAAAAACATGCGATTTTCACCCTCCAAAACATGCCTTTCCTCATCTAATCCAAAATACACTTTAAGCATAGCCCCTTATCCAAAATAAAAAGAGTAATTTCGCAGCCTGAAATAAAGGCAAAAACATCTAATTAAATAGTATAAATGATTACAGTATCAAACGTTGGACTTCAGTTTGGCAAGCGAGTATTATTCCAAGACGTCAACCTAAAGTTCAATCCAGGCAACTGCTACGGAATAATAGGGGCGAACGGAGCCGGTAAATCAACATTTCTAAAAATTCTTACAGGCGACCAAGACCCTACCAACGGAACCATCATCTTTGGCAAGGGCGAACGTCTTTCGGTATTGAAACAGGACCACTTTGAATTCGACGAATCTACAGTCCTAAATACCGTGCTCATGGGACACACCGTGCTCTGGGCCATCATGCAGGAGAAGGAGACACTCTACTCCAAATCCGACTTTAGCGACGCCGATGGACTCCGCGTAGGCGAACTGGAAACACACTTTGCCGAGATGGATGGATGGAACGCTGAAAACGAAGCGGCCACCCTTCTTAGCGGTTTAGGCATCAAGGACGACATGCAGCATAAACTCATGAAGGAGCTGAGCGGTAAGGAGAAGGTTCGCGTGCTTCTGGCACAAGCCCTCTTCGGAAAACCCGACAACCTCCTACTCGATGAGCCTACCAACGACCTTGACCTTGATACCGTAAGTTGGCTGGAAAACTACCTCTCCAATTTTGAAAATACGGTTCTAGTGGTATCTCACGACCGTCACTTTTTAGACTCAATTTGCACACACACAGTCGATATAGATTTCAGCCGAATATCAATGTTTTCGGGTAACTACAGCTTCTGGTACGAAAGTAGCCAACTAGCCCTTCGCCAGCAGCAGAACCAAAACAAGAAGGCTGAAGAGAAGAAAAAGGAACTACTGGAGTTCATTGCCCGCTTTAGCGCGAACGTTGCTAAGAGCAAGCAAACCACGAGCCGTAAGAAGATGATCGAGAAGTTAAACATCGAGGAGATTAAGCCATCGAGCCGAAAATACCCCGGTATCATCTTTAAGCCCGATAGGGAACCAGGCAACCGCATTCTGGAGGTTACCAACCTCAGCAAGCGTATTGAGGGTGAAATTATTTTCAAGGATGTGAATTTCACCATCGAAAAAGACGAAAAGGTGATATTCCTGTCGCGCGATCCACGTGCCATGACAGCCCTTTTTGAAATTATCAACGGAAAGATGGAACCGGAAAGTGGAAACTTTGAGTGGGGTGTTACCATTACCAAAGCATACTTGCCCCTCGACAACTCCAGCTTCTTTGAAACGGACTTGTCGCTCATCGACTGGTTGGCACAATTCTCGGATGATACCCTAGAGGTTTACCTTCGCGGATTCCTTGGCCGCATGCTCTTCTCGGGCGAAGAGGTGTATAAAAAAGCCAACGTGCTCTCGGGAGGCGAAAAGGTTCGCTGTATGATTTCGCGCATGATGCTCAAGGATGCCAACGTATTGGTTTTGGATACTCCAACCAACCACCTTGACCTTGAGTCGATTCAAGCATTCAACAACGACTTGCAACGATTCCCAGGAATTGTGCTCATGTCGTCGCACGACCATGAGTTCATCGAAACAGTATGTAATCGGATTATTGAATTAACGCCCAATGGAACCATCGACAAAAAGATGGAGTACGATGAGTACATCTCCGATGATAATATCAAGGAATTGCGCGAGAAACTATACGCAAAGAAAGCAAAACACTAATATTTGCAGAGCATACATATAGAAAAGAGGCTACCTAAATGGGTAGCCTCTTTTAATAAACAGTAAATATGCTCCAATCAGGAGAACTAATCCGTCGCTATACCAGTTTGATTCCGTTATCAGCAATGGTAATCAGTCCAGCCTTAAAAAGCGAGCCTATCGATTTCTTGAAATTTTTCTTACTCATGTCGAGCATTTTGTATATCACGTCAGGGTCAGTCTTATCATTTATGGCAAGGAAACCATTGTTCTGCGTAAGAGTATCAATTACCCGTTGCGATATTTCATCAATCTTATTTCGGTAACCGATTGGTTCCAGCGAAAGGTCTATCTTGTCGTCTTCCCTAATCTTTTTAATAAACCCTTTGGTGCGCTGTCCTTTTCGAACCAATTTGAATAGATCGGAATGGTAAAGAATGCCCGTATGGGTATTATTAATAATGGCGGTATACCCCAATTCGCTCTCGCTATAGATGTAGAGGTCTACCTCCTGCCCAACCACAAAATCTGGTGGGATGTTATCGAGAAAGCGTTCCACCCTACCCGATCCGGCAATTCGGGTCGTTTCCTTATCGATATATACTCGTATCAAGTAGGAACGACCTTGTTCCATCCGTTGCTTTTGCTCACGGAATGGTATAAAAAGATCTTTCATCAATCCCCAATCGGCAAAAGCACCAATCTTACTCTCCTCTACAATCTCCATATATCCAAACTCACCCACCATAGCAATGGGCTTATCGGTTGTTGCAACTAATCGATCTTCGGAATCAAGGGAAATAAACACATCCACCTCATCGTCAACACGGCTCTCGCCCGGCACATAACGAATGGGCATAAGAATTTCACCGAGGTTTTCCCCATCGAGGTAAACTCCAAATTCAACTTCCCGAACAATCTTCAGCCTATTGATCCTTCCCAGTTCGGCCATAACTCCTTATTTTTTAATGAGGCGCGAAGATACCACAAAAAATGGACTTCCCCCTATTATAGCTCGATATCACTATTCACCAACGGCAAACCGAACCTCCTTAAATGTAGTATTACCAAGAATATCGAAAGCCTCAACCTTCAGCACATAGTTCTGGTTAGGCTTCAATTCGGATATCGGCATTCCGTATGGCTTCTTTGTTGCCGCATTCAAGGAGTAAAACAGTCGGTTGGTTCCTGTGATCGCATCGGTAGCTCCAAGGAACAGCGTTAGGGTGGAAGGATAAATATCCAAGCCATCGGCACTCTTACCAATAGGTCTCTGCCCAAAGATACAGGCAATTTCGGGTCCGGTAGCATCGACAAAAAACGCACCCTTTCCGCTGTTGATATTCTCCACATTATCGAAACCGGTGTAGGCAATGGCATGGTTACCTTCTGCCGTTACAGCAAAAGGCTTGTCGAAGGTTTGCTCCTCAGCACCATCCATTCGATACACGATGTGTGATAAACCCGATTCAGTATCACGCCCATCCAGAAAAATACGGGTTGATGGGGAGATAAAAAGAGTATCGTTCCTAAATATTTTATTTCCTACAAACCGGTGCGATACCGACGGTCCAGAAATGTCCACGGAGGGGACATTAGAGAGCTGGTTATCGTTATTCTCAGAGGTTTTATTATTTACCTTATCAGTAGCAAATGCAGTGATGGATAGTGATCCTATTAATTCGGAAAGATAAACTGGTTTAGTATATTCAACTGCCTTGTTTCCATTAATGGTGTAGAAAATATTATTTACACCTGCCTTATTATCTACGGCTGTGATTTGAAGTTGAGACCTGCCGGAAGAATAGGATTTTCCGTTTAGCACGTAGCTGTTCCCAACTATTTCAACAAATACAATGGGAGCACTTTTATCAACAAAGAAAGTAAACTCTTTAGGTTCCTCTCTGTTGCCCGAAAAATCTTCGGAAAAGTAGGAAATAGTATGCTCCCCTTCTGCGAATGTAGAGGCCTTTAGCGGCATGCCATAGCGAAATTCTTGGCCGTCATCTATTTTGTATACCGTTTTCTTCACGCTATGATTATCGGTTGCAAGCAGAGCAACTGAAGACCGTGCCGAGATGGTATTGTCACTCCTATCGCCCCTAATTTCCAAATTAGAAACAGGTGGTGTGCCATCGACCAATACTTTTATCTCGCTCGTTTTCTCTCTGTTACCAACCTTATCAATGCTGAAAAAACGGACTATATGCAATTTTTCCTCTGTTAAAGCAATGGTATCTATGCACTCAAAATAAGGCGCCCCATCGAGAGAGACAAATATGGATTCAAGTCCAGAAAGGTCATCGCTGGCAGAAAAGGTAATGATGCAGGGCGGCTTTACGTGGTGTATATTATCCTTTCCTTTATCCACCTCTACGATTCCAAATCCAGTTTGAGGTGCCTGACCATCGGCATACACTTCGAAAGGAATCTTTTTCCCCAATTTCAAATCGAGGTGGGTCATGGTGTATTTCCCCGACGAAGTTAACCTTACAGGGGACTTTAGGTTGACGAAAAGAGGAACAGCATCAGATCCATCTCCCTTAGTGCCCATATAAAACCGAACCTCAGCATTTTTTTTGAAGATCACCTTTTTCGTAGTATCGGTTGCCGTGCGCTGACCAAAAGCAGCAAACGCGCCCAATATAAAAAACGAAAAAGCAAGTATATAATGTCTCATAGAATTGGCTCTATTTTAACGGTAACAGTTTAAACTCAACCCTACGATTGGCCTGATGCTCCTCTTCGCTACAAGTTACACCTTTAGTGCATCGATTAACGGGCGTTTTGCTTCCCATTCCTTTTGATCTTAGCCGAGAGCCAGCAATCCCTTTCGATTCCATAAAGCGCAGCACAGAAAGGGCCCGTTTGGCCGAAAGTTTAAGGTTGTATTCTGCGCTACCGCGACAGTCGGTATGGGCGACAATTTCCAATCGAACTACTTGGTGCTCCTTAAGCAACTCGACAATATTTAGCAGTTCAATAAAGGAGGATTCGCGCAGCTGAGAGCTGTTGTAATCAAAGAAGATATCCGGCATATTTATGGTGGCCTCTAAATTAACCACGACGATAGCCTCCGTGGTATCGCCAACATTACCAACATTATCGATAGCATACATGCGAAGTTTTTGCTCACCTTCCTTGTCAAAAGTAAAGAGATTGCTCACCGGTGAAAACGCGATTCCATCGTTAGAAACGTAGACAGAAGAAACCCCACTCTTGTCGTCCTTCGCCGTAATGACAGCCCTAGCACCTTTTTCACAGTAGAACTTATTTTTATACCTGACGCTGAGCCCTTCTGAGAAATGGAGCGACGATTTTGGACCTGCCCCATCGGCCATTATTTTCATCTTATATTTCTCACCATTTGCAGGGTTTGTGTAAACAAAAAAATGGCTGCCCGCTCCATCAAAATACATGGGATTGGCATACTTCTTATCTCCGGGGAGTAACAGTTTCGTTCCACCTGCAGTATCGACAAAAAAGTAGGATGGGAGCTTTTCCTGAATAAAAACTCGTCCTAAAGAATCTTGATAGAGACCTGGTGATGAAAGTATTGTTTGCGCAAAGAGGCTACTAGCGGAGATGAAGGAAATTGTGAGAAGGGAGATTACGTTTTTTATCATGAGGTTCGTTTTTTCAACAATTCTCTTCCCTAAATATAAAATCACTCAGGAAATATGTCGATAAAAATATTCCTGTAAAATTAACCTTTCATTAGGACAAACAACATCCGTTTACTAAGTGAAACTATACGTTTATCAAAGTTAATAGTATAAGGAACATACAACACAATTGCCTAACTTAAATTAACGGGATGCTCATCATCGCCCAATCGGAAGCCCATTAACAGCATATCGTCGAGTTGAGGCTCATGTAGTCCCATCCAAGCCTTAATGGTTTCCGCCACCCGAACCTTTTGTTCGGCCATGGGAAGTTGATGGATGCTTAAGAGTAAATCACGAAGCCGTCTGGAGGTAAACTTAACGCTATCGGGTCCTCCAAACTGATCGAGAATTCCGTCGCTAAAGATATAACACGAAGTAGGGCAATCTATATCAATGGTGTGTAGGGTAAACTCACGCTGCTCTTCGTTTTGTGATCCGCCTACAGGAACAGCATCGCCCTTAATGATGGTTAACTCACCATTCTTAATCAAAATGAGTGGATTTCGGGCTCCAGCGAACTCAATGGTTTTGCCTTGATTGCGAATCACACAAAAAGCAATCTCCATACCATCGCGATTATCGTTTTTATACTGCTTTAGCATAAAACGAACGGACCGATGTAGCTCATTCAGTATATCGCTGGCCACCACCCCACCACTGCGAGTGATATTTTCAAGTAGATTTACACCAATCATGCTCATAAAGGCACCCGGAACCCCATGACCAGTACAATCGGCGGCCGTAATGAAGAATCGAGGTTCACTATCTCCAGCAATTTGCTTGAAGGTAGTATTTTTTGAGTGGTGAGATTTTGAAAACCAATGAAAGTCGCCTGAAACAATATCTCGCGGTTGAAGGAATACAAATGACTCTGGAATTACCGTTTGTAGCCCTTCTTCGGTGGGTAGTAATGCTTCCTGAATGCGTTGAGCGTAATTAATACTGGAAGTAATATTATCATTCTGGCGGCGAATTTGTAAGGAAGCTAACTCAAGGGCTTGACTTTTGGCCGCAATTTCGATGTTCTGCTTTTCGAGAAGATGGTTCGCCTTGCGCTTTTGGTTATAACCATAGAGTATTAAACCGGCAATTCCCATCATGAAAATAACAACCCCAATAATGGCATTACGCACCATGGCTTGAGCGCGGAGCTGTGCCTGCTGAAGCTCGCGTTGCTTGCTAAGAAGGTTTATTTGCAATTGCTTCTCCTTCGAAATTAACTCAACTTTTTGAAGAGTAGCCTTAGTGGATTTAAGATTCTTTGTCTGCTGTTGCAGCTCTTCTTCTGTGAGCAACTTGCTCTGAACAACTTCATTTACTTGGGCCTTGGCGTGTTGCTCACGCTCACTAACCTCCTTGTCCTTGAGAGCCATTTGGTCGCGCTGAAGCCTACGCGAAAATGCGCTGTAGAGGTTAAAATACTCGGCCGATTTCTCCGCATGTCCGAGCTTTGTTTCCACCTCGGCTAGCACACCATAGGTGCTCTTTATTAAGCTTAAATCATTCAACTCTAAGGCAAGTGCATTGGCCTCGGTAAATGATTTAAGCGATTCTTGACTCCTATTCAACTCAAGCTGTGCCGATCCAATATTTACCAACATGTTAGCGACATCAGCTTTTCGCTTCTGTTTTTTGCTAATGGTTAAACTTTTCTGGAAGTATACAATTGCATTTTCAAACTCTTCTTGGTCGGACGAAATAACTCCCATGTTGCCATAGATAGTGCGCAATGCATTGGAATTCCCAATTCGTATATTTAGCGAAGCAGCCATTTCGTAATGATTAATAGCCTGCTTGCCTTGGTTATTTACCCAATACACCTTGGCCACCTTCCCGTAATACATGGCCGCTTCGGAGAGGTTTCCTTGAGATTCATTGCTTTTGGCTAAAGCCAGGTTTGCATCAATTTCGCGCTGAATAGCCTCTGGAATTTTTTGGCCATAAACCATTCCACCCCAACTGCTGCTAAAGCAGGTAATCAATAAGAGGACAAAATATTTAATAGCCGGACTCATGCTTGTATGGGTTTAATTCCGTTTAAATAGGTCGATAGTTAAATGGGATGGAACACATGCGAGCCATTTCATACCCCTCGTCGAGACAATCGTCATCATCGTCCCTGTATTTCCATACAACGTCTACCTTAAACCCCTGCTGTTTAATACCATCAAGAACTTCCAGTATATCCACAATCCGCTTTGCCGAGGCAGAGTTCATATAGTAGATATTAATATCCAGCGTAGTTATAGGTCTTGGATTTAAGGCATACTCCTTCAACCAAGCAATAGCAGGTTGGTAATACACCACTGAATCTTCTGGGAGAGAACGCCCTTCAATTTCTAACAAGCCCGTTTCACCATTAAAATTTATCCCCGGTCGGTCTTCTAGTTTTGGACGAAAAAATATTACTTCTGCCATAGGTGATATGCTCTAATTAAATATCTACAATTTACTAAAATAAAACGAGCTATTGCAATTATCCATTTCTGCTTTGTATGAAAACTCATTTTTGCAGAAAGAGGGACATTGTGCTAATCAACAAATATAAGCATCCACACATAAGATCACATAAAAACTATCGATGAAAATAGTGATATTCCTCATCTGAATTTAGCGTTCCAACAACAACGCTCTTTCGCCAGTCCGATGATAAAACATTAGTTAATATCTCCCAAATGCGGACTCATATTTCGGTCAATTACACTAATACGCTAATAACAAACAAGCAATTGTCGTAGTTAGTTTTATATGGCCTAGTATTTTGGGCGAAAGATAAACCAGCGCACAAAAAAGGGGTTGCAGAACATCTGCAACCCCTATCTATAATGGAATAAACTATCGGTTATTGGACAAATTGTTTTGCATAGTATTTTGCAGTGAGCTTCTCGCCTGTAGCGCGCTCAATCATCTCATTCCAGTAGTAGCGTGCACCTGGCATAAACACATTTTGCTTAAGGTAAGTCCCAACTTCCGGACGATTCACAAAACTTTGATTCACATAGTCGTCCGATTTAAGCACCTTATCGGTAATATGGTAGTAAAGTTGAGAGGCCAACAGTTCACCCAATAAGTAGTTGTGGTAGTAGCAAGGAACGGTAGCAATATGAATTTTGGTAGCGTAATCGGGCATATTGCGTCCTTCTGGTTTCTTAATCATTTGATACTTCTCAACCAAGTCCCACCATAACTTGTTGAGATCTTGATCGGGATTCTCATACATACCCTTCTCAAAGCGGTACATCACCTGAGCCCAACGGCTGAATACTAGCTGCTGTAAACGAAGAGTCTTGTGACAATTGTCGGCAATTTTCACAGCCTCAGTCGAATCAATAATTCCCATATCTTTCATCCACATTGGATTGGTCGAAAAACGACCAAAGATCATGGCAATAGCCTCGGTGGTGAAGGTGTGCGCCTGAGTACGTAGCTCGAACGGAAGGTTTCTATCATTATACTTGGAGTAAACGCCATGGCCAAACTCATGAAGAAGAGTCCCCATCCAATCGGAGTTCGGCTTCACGTTGTTTAAGGAACGAACATCACCTTCGCGATCCACATCCATACAGTAGGCATGTTGGTTCTTACCTGGTTTTTCAAACAGGTCGCTCTTGGCGATAACATCATCCATGTTCAGGCCAATGCCGTTATAGAAAGTGGCAGTTAGCTTAACTAAGTCTTGCTTTTCGTAGTATTTATCAATATCCACAGGATAAATAACCGGTGCCTCCTGAAAGAAACGGTTTTGGTAATGCCAAGGCATTAAGTTCTCTTTCTTAACGTTGTATCGTTTGGCAAAGTAGGTATCCATATCGTCCTTGAGCTGTGCAAAAGCTCCACGGGTAAGGCTATCGAGCTCGTCGAAGAGGGTATTCACTTCGGCAGGATCTTGATCGCCAAGCTTAAGACTCATCTCATGGAAGTTGGAGAAACCAAGATCTTTGGCAATCTCGTTACGCAGCTTAACTAATGCTTTAAGATCGTTGGCTACGAGTGGACCAATTTGCTTATGGGCTTCCCATGCTGCTTGCAGCTCCTTGCTGTTGGTCGATTTCTTAAGAATGGCTTCGACATCATTATCCGAAATAGCCTTGCCATTAACCATGGCTCTAAAGTTGGAATACTTCTTTTCTATCTCAGTTTCCATCTTAATTTTTCGGGCCAACTTGGTGGTATCGATTTGATTTCCCAAGAACTGCATGTAGATAATGTCGAGTTGGCGTAGCAACAAGCTATCCTTTACCTCACCCGATTCCTTGATCGCCTTAAGTTCGGCAAACGCCTCTTTATTGGTATAAACCGTGGTGAGTTTCACGTTCAACTCCTCCATGGTGGCATAATCCTCATTCTTGCCCGATATGGAAGCGTTCCAATAGGCAAGGGCAGCCTCCTTTGATAAAGGTTGAATGGTAGCCTCGTGCTTTTCGATAAAGGCTTTTAGTTTATTCTCCATCTTTTCTTGTTTTGAAGCGCAGGACCACATTACCAAGCCTGCCAGTACCAACGTACTGATAGATAAATATTTTTTCATAGGATTAAAACATTTTAGGTTGCCCAAAGGTATTAAATAGCTTCAGTATTAGCATAACCCGACAAATATTTTTTGATTGGAACATCGTTGGCATTAGGCTGAAAGATGCAGCCTGCACGCTTTAGCCTCTCTCTTACTCCAATACTCAGGGATTTTGGTTTCATTCGAACTCCAATTACTTCTTCCAGTCCTTATCTCTTCCGTTATAATAAAACCCTTATCTTTATGCCAGAATCATTATAGTTTTCCAGCTAAAGCACAATACAATTAACCAGAGCAAAAGATGTACTACCTAGCTTGCAACCACTGCGGTCATCTGAACCAAGCAATATCGGTAAATTCGGTGTTGTGCACCCAATGTGGAAAAAAGATGGAGAACAGCTTTACCCACTGGAAAGAGAGTCATCCCAAGGGTAGCCACAATCAATACCTCAAAGAATGCTGCATTGATGAAGCAGCCCTTAGGAAGAGCAGACAGGCCCAGTTGCAACAAGATAAAAAAAGAAGAACAAGACGAACCATTGCCCTAATACTCGGAGTAATTGTAGTTCTGTTTTCGATAATTGCCTTTGTTGGCTACGGCGGAATGATCAAAAATGCGTTTTTAGACGCCATCCATTCCAGCAATGAACGGGAATGGAGCGAACAGTTCGTAGGAACAGAAGGGCTGGTACTCAGTTTCCCAAAAACATTTGAAAGTGCAGATGCCATTATAGAACAAATTCCACCCGCCATCCGAAGCCGTTTCGAAAAGGTTGAAGTGAGTATTGCCGGATTCAACAAGAACTTTATTGCCCTTGCATTTACTATTGTTACCAACGAATCGGATACGGGAAGTCTTAACCGGTATGCCGATATTGGATTAAGTCTACTAACTGGCAGTAGAAGGATTGATAATGCCAATATCAAAACCGAAGAATACACCATTAACAACCTGCCTGCCATTTTGCAGCAAGGAACTTTTGTTTCAGATGGTAAACCTCGATCCAGCTTCTCCATGCTTCTTGTTGGCAAGGATAAAAATTTCTGGCTCATTATGGTAGTATTCCCCACCGACGATACCAAAGCCCAACAAATAACCCAAAGATTGATTCAATCGGCTGAAGTTAGGCCGAAAACGGATTAACCAGCAACAGAGTACCCGCTTAAACCCACCGCAAGAGAAACCGAATACTGGTGACTATTCGGTGCCACCACACCTGGTGGTCATTTGCAAAACTGATCAACAGATTCGCCTTTCCCCTCAAATAAAACAACTTTTCAGGAGTTTGAACGGCCTAAGTTAAATAGCAAATAATATCTTTGGCCACTTACAATATCTCTATTGACGGGAATAACCTTTCAAAGTCCTGAGGAATGATCAATAAACAGACAAGTGGTCTCTTTCGACACAACGTCGAAAAATTTGGTAGTAAGAATGCCGCCTACTTTCGCTCCGAAAACGGAACGTGGATCGGAATTAGCTGGACCCGTTTTGGCGAAATGGTTAGCCACACCGCCAGCGCACTTTTAAATATAGGCATTACCGAAGGAGATCGTATTGGGATTATTTCGAGCAACATGCCCGAATGGACCGTTGCCGATCTTGCCATTCAATCGGTGAGGGCCATATCGGTGCCCCTTTTTGCCACAACATCGGCGGAACAAACCTTTTTTATGTTCAACCAAACCGAAGTCACCATTATTTTTGTTGGTGAACAGGACGAGTATAACAAGGCAGTAGCCCTAGCCCCGCGGCTTCCATTCCTAAAAAAGATAGTTGCTTTCGATTCTCAAGTTATCCTTGCTGAGGATAATCTTTCCATCTATTTTTCGGACTTGATGGATTCCGGAAGAGTGAATCCCATGGAAAATGAGCTTAACCAACGACTCAGGGAATCGACCGACGAAGATATTTATACCATCATTTATACCTCCGGCACCTCGGGCGAACCTAAAGGCGTTATGCTGAATAATGCCTCCATGAACCACTTTATAAAGAATCATCACGAGAGGCTTCCCATGTCCGAAAGCGATACCTCCATTTGCTTTCTGCCCCTGAGCCATATCTTTGAAAGAGGATGGTCCATGATTTGCCTAGCCGAGGGAATTGCCATTTACTACCTTCGAAACCCAAAACAGATCATTGAAATTATTCGGGAGGTAAAGCCTACGCTGATGTGCGCCGTACCGCGCTTTTTTGAAAAGACCTACGCAGGCGTGCTGAATGCCATTGAGAATGCCTCACCACTAAAGAAAGCCATTTTTCACTGGGCCATCCGCACCGGCGCAAAGCGAATAGAATATACGCGTAGGGAGCAGCAAGTTCCATGGGTATTGGCAGTAAAATACTGGTTCGCCGATCGCTTGGTGCTCCAAACTGGACGTAGTGTTTTAGGTGGAAAAATTCGATTCATGCCCTGTGCCGGAGCAGCTCTCTCCGACGATATTGTTCAGTTCTTCCACAGCGTAGGCGTAAACATTAAGTATGGCTACGGCCTAACCGAGACCTCTGCTACGGTTTCTTGCTTTACCGACACCAACTTTATCATTGGATCGGCCGGAAGGGTGATGCCCGGCGTGGAGGTGAAGATTGGTGACAACGACGAAATACTGGTAAAATCGGCCACCGTTACCACGGGTTACTACAAGCGTCCCGATGCCACCGCCGAAGCCTTTGTGGATGGATGGTTCCGAACTGGCGATGCTGGATGGCTCGACGCCGAAAACAACCTCTACATGAAAGATCGGATTAAGGATCTTATGAAAACATCCTCGGGAAAATATATTGCCCCACAAATGATCGAGACCTTAGTGGGAGCGCACCCAGCAATTGACAATATATCCATTATTGGCGACAAACAAAAGTATGTTACCGCGCTCATTGTCCCATCATTTGACCACCTAAAGAGCTGGATCCAACATCATGAAATCGTATTTACCTCTCGGCACGAACTGGTTGCCCACCCCGCAGTGGTTAAGTATATACAGCAGATCGTTGAAGCGGCACAAATAAACCTGTCACCCTACGAACAGATTAAGCGATTCAAGCTGCTGACAGAGGAGTTTACCATTCAAACTGGAGAACTGACCTCAACCCTAAAAACCCGAAGAGCATTTGTGGCCGAGAAGTTCAAAGCCGAAATTGAGGAGATGTATAAGGGGTGATTTGAGGATTTGAGGATTTGAGGATTTGAGGATTTGAGAATGGACAGAACTAAAAGATTTGAAA
This sequence comes from Williamwhitmania taraxaci, assembly GCF_900096565.1. NCBI lineage: Bacteria > Pseudomonadati > Bacteroidota > Bacteroidia > Bacteroidales > Williamwhitmaniaceae > Williamwhitmania > Williamwhitmania taraxaci. Next base: position 21,862 of record NZ_FMYP01000037.1, on the reverse strand, counting down.
ATTTGAAGCAAGATTAACAAATCCCGCATTTTCAAATTATCAAATTGATCATCATCAAATCGCCTGTTTCTTCCTCTTCCACCGCCTGTGCGACCAAAGCCAGTAGGTAGGTTCGGCAATGATTGCTTGCTCCAACTTTCGGGCGTATCGAGCGGTAATTTCGCCATCGGGCAGCTCGTTGGGGCTATCTGCCAGCGTTGATAGCGTAAGCTCGTAGTAGCCACGCTTTACCCGCTGAATATCCACGTAGATAACCGGAAGGTTGTATAGCCTTGCATACTTCTCCGGGCCATGTAGCCAAGGAGTATCGGGATGGTTAAGAAACGGTAACCAGTAGCAATCCCTTAGGTTGGAAGGAGCCTGATCGGCTGCCATTAAAAAGGCAACCTTGTGATTTACATTTGCCTTGAAGGTCATCGCTGTTTCGCGAATGGAAGCCAGCTTGCTATTGAACTTCGAACGACGGCGCTTCATATCGCCATCAATCAGCTTATTGGTAATGGGCTTGTAAAAAGCCACCATGCCCAGCTTTACTTGAACTCCGCCCGAAAAGGCGCCCCACTCCCAGTTGCCGTAGTGAGCCGTAACCCCAATAACGCTCTGTCCTTTGGCATAGTAAGCATCCATTAGTTCGGGGTTTACCACCCTATGGCGCTTTATTATCTGCGCCTTGCTCATGGACAACCCTTTTAGGCTCTCCACCATAATATTGGCAAGATGAAGGTAAAACTTACGCGTGAGGTGCGCAATTTCGGCCTTCGACTTTTCGGGAAACGAGCTGGTAAGATTGCTCACCACCACTTTTTTGCGGTAGGGAACGATGTAGTAAACCAGCACAAAGGCCAAATCGGCAAACAGGTAAGCCACCCAGAATGGCATTATGGAAAAAAGCAGGATAAAAAACCTGTAGAAGAAGTAAGCAATGAAACGCATAGTAGGGCATATAACGGAACTCTGCAAATATAGGAGTTTTACCGCGTTGCCAAACAGCCTATCGACCGCTTTTTCATTGCCTCCGAACATTAAAACTACTCAAAAGTATACCTAATGCACAAAATTGCATTTCTAGCATTCGGTCTCGAAGTCTTGCCATTCGATGTAGTATCTTAGAACATCGGAATTCATGCTTAGAGCGTCGAGAATCGCGCTTTAAGCGTCGGCTTAGAATGGCTATACTCCCATTTTTTCGCTCTGGTATTCGGCATCGAAGTATTGCAGGAGATTTCCGAAGTGCAAAGCAACTAAGCCGACGCTTATAACACCTTTTCCGATGTGCAAAACACCCAAACCGACGTTTAGAGCAACATTTTTGTAGTATAGGGCATCTTATTTGTGGAAAATGTTGTAACTTTTGCTGCAACAAGTAACTAAAAACTCACCGCCATGCTCTACTTCGACATTACGCGAGTGCTAAACCAGAAGGGAATCCTCAACCACTCCATCTTTTTGCAGCAATTGGGCTTTAAGGATTACGTAATAAAGCGGATGATGCGGATTAACCCCACCCGTATCGACATCAATCTGCTTGGGGCACTCTGCAACGCGCTAAACTGCACCCCCAACGACCTGTTTTCGGTAAAGACCTCGGCCGCAGCAAGCCTTCCGCCCAACCATGTCCTAAAAACCCTAGTAAGGGAGAAGCAAACCGCCCCCATTAGCCTAAAGTTGGTAAAGCTTCCGCTCGAAAAGCTGGCGCAGGTGCAGGAGTTGGTGGATAAGCTGACGGAGGAGGGGAAGTAGATTGAAGATGGCGAGAAAATATTACAAAATCGTCAGCAAATGGGTTTATTCGTTCCTCTTTCTCCTAGCTATTTCTTTTCTCGCAACATCAATTGCAGTTGGTTGATAACCATCTGTATTTTCAACTATTTCTTTGAGTTTTCCATTGCTGTATTCTGAATACAAGGCTTCCAAGTCTGCCCGTTTCACAATACCATCATAATTGAACTCTGCTTTTTTTGAATAATCTTTTGTTTTTAAAAATGGGAATGATGTTTCAAAACGGTAGATATTAACATTAATTTCTTCAATTATTGTCTTAAGTTCTTGCCTCGAAAACGAAACAGTTGTTAAAAAATGCTGACTCGCATCTTTCAATATAAATGAAACATTAGCATACGAACTCCAGGGTTGTTTTCCATTATCACAATATGAAAATGCACATTGAAGTATATCTGATCTTTTTATCAAGATACTTCTATCAAGATAGTTTATTTGGAGCGTTTTAGTGCCGGTTCTTAATGTGACAGATTTAACTTTAGGCTTTGATAAATATTGAGCAATAATTGGTATAAATGGGGTATTGAAAAGTGCAAATAGAACAACAACATAGGTTAATATCTCAATGAAGTCCCGCTCAAGTGTTGTAAAAACAAATAAGCCCAATAATATCAACAATGGCATCAAAAAGGTTAACAATGGTCTTTTGTATCTCCAAGGATTGTATTCGCCTAACTCAATTTCTATTTCAGCATGATTATCGTTATCAAATCGATATTGCGCTGCAAGTTCTTTTTGGTAAAGAGCAATAATTATTTCTTGAACAGTACTGCCAGAAGGATTATTTATAACGTTTTCGGAAATATGGTCAGTACCTATCCTACTATCTTTCTCGTATATAACCTCATATTCTCCAATATGTGTCCCAATAATTGATAATACTTCAGTATTTTCAACATTATTAAAATGAAATTCAGGACTTGGAGAAGTGAGATTTAACTCCTCTCTCAGTTCGATTCTCTTAAACTGTTTTTCCCAATCAAATCCTTCAAACAATGTAATTGCTTTATCCAAGTCAACGACTCCACAGTTTTCATAATCTTGGGGATTTCTATCGGAATACTGGATAAGAAGTCTAAATGTCATTTCGTTATATTGTTTGCTAACTCGTTTAAGACAGCATTGATACTTCCATCTAGAATAATGTGCACCTAATTATTATACGACCACAAATCTAATCATTTTCGCTACAAAGAGAACAGGGAAAGAGCATCTGCCTCCTACTTCTTTATCGCCTCGAAAAAAAAGTTATTAAACTAATTGCACTACCAATACGATACAAAAAGAACAGCAATTTAAGAAAGCAGAAAGGCGTCCATGTATTTTCGCTGGGCACTACGTGCTTCTTTCGGTCGTCATTGTCATTTTAGCAAAGTGTCTGGTATCAAATACAAATTATTTCTTGTCCTCGAAAGGGCTACATATAATTTGTTTTTTGTTGTCGGTGCTAGTTGGTCTAATTTGTTTTTTTCGAGGTGTTCCATTGTCGTTTTATTAACTACTGTGCAAACGTCAAAATATTTATCTTCTCCTTTACTGTCCCCCCAATTACGAGAAAAGCAATTGAATTTATAATGTTCTCTGTAAAATAGCTTAACGATATTTGGATTATTGAAAATAGTCAATGCTTCTTCAGTGTTGTCAATCAACTTAATTTCTGTCACTTCTACTCTATGAGATTCAATATTTATTTTCAAATTGTCTTTTATAAATTTGCAAACAGTCGAACTACACCGATAACTTTTTGAGAGTTTAGTGAGGTCTAGTTTTACCCCCATATTTTCAAAAGTCTTTTTGTAGGTTTCAAAGTTATCGTGCAACCCTGAATTTATGTTACCGTCTCTGCTTGTATCGAATGTATGTTAAAAAAAGTCTCCAACATATAATTGATTAAGATTAGCTTTTGAAATCTCCTTTAATAAATTGAAGTCGTTACCCGCAAAATCTTGAATTTCATCAATAAAAAGGAAGTCGTAATACCTACCAATTCTCGCAACTACTTCCTTTGCGACATCTTGTTCAATTATCAATTTTGCAATTCTAGAGCTATAAAGTCTGTTAGATTTATCTATAAAATATTTTCGCTCGTTTTTCTTTGCGAATTTAAAAGGGTTCTGCTCATAGTTTATACCCTTAGTACCTAATGCTGAATGTAAAAATGGTCTGTAACAGAAACCATATAAAAACGAATAGTATGAGTATAGCTTTACGTTGTCGGGAAAGTAACCGAATTTTTTCAAAATGCCAGTTCGCAGATTGTGAACGTTGTTAGTCGTGTAAGTAACAAGTAGAAATTTGCTCTCCAAATTGAGATTGTCAATGATAAGAGTTGTCTTACCTGAACCTGCAACTGCAAAAATTACTCGCTTATCCATTCTATTGCGGATTTGATGTAAGTTGGAGTAGAAATTGTATTTGCTTTTTTATCCAAGAGTTGAAAAGCAACTTCCGCTTTGTTCTTTAGCATAAATTCCAATACAGATAATTTTACTCTACCCGCTGAAAATAGTTCATCACAAATTGCATTGTTGGTATTATATAAACTTATTTCAAATGTGCTAAGTTTTGGGTCTTCTTCAGAGAACACTCTTATAAAACTAAAAGCCTTGTAATCACTAAAATTGTCCACACAATTGTTTTGATAATCTCCATCATTATCTCTAACAACTGCTGTTTTGATTTTCAAAACCTTTGCTATTTCTAAATATCGTTTGAAACTTGTACCGTCAACTGAAATAATGTGAATGTCTGAAAGTTCTAATGCTGCCCCTTTAACATTATTAAAAAAAGATTCCAACAAAATAAATTCTGCATCTCCTTCAACTAAAATCACTTTTTTGGAAAGGACAAATTCTAGAATGTTATTGTCTGGGGCTTTTATGAAAAATTTAGAGGTTGTTTCGTCAATGTCTTTTAATAGAACTGGGATCTCACTATTGCTATTGAGTAGTATTGAATTTCTTAAATTAAGTCTAGTGCTTATTAGGTTGCTATGTGTTGAAATGAAAATCTGTTTTTCAGAAGTATCGCTAATTTTTCGAATCAATTTTTTCATATTGATATGACTCAAATGATTCTCGGGTTCTTCCAATAAAATAACATCAAGATTTTCTTGAGTTCGACTTAAAGCAAATTCGGTTTTAATAAAACACTGAATTCCTTTGCCTTTATTTTCAATGCTGATATCATTTTCTGTAAGTGTTAAATCCGTTTCAAGATTAGCTTTTGAATTGCTCCTAATTGAAAAGTCGTAAGTTGGAACTCTTGCATTTAGGTCTTTTAAAATGTTTTTTTTAAACGCTTCTTTATGCTTTCTATATTCATTGTGATGAATATTTTGTTCCACAGAATTGGCAAAAGCACCATACATATCTTTTACGTATTCTTTAATTGCATATTCACTGCTAATCTGTGCATTGTCAACGAGTATGTGTCTTAGGTATTTTCTATAGCCTGAATACGCTTCTGCTGAAAATGTATTGAATTTGATTGTGTAGAATTCAAAGGGAAAAACGGGTTCTGCTTGTTTTAGAATTTCCTGTATGTCCTTACTCAATTCGTCATTTGGTATAATTTCAAGTTTCAAACCGTCACAAATGGTTTCGTCAGAATTGTTTTTTCCGTTTAGGTCGGGGTTGTTTTGTTCATTAAAATATAATTCAATAAAGAGGGTCGGAAGGCTCTCATATTTTTTGTCAGAGATGAGAAAATCCTTTATCACTTGAGAATTAAATACATTCTCTAAACCTGTCGATTCAACTTTGCTTCTGCTTCCGCTTAAAACTAAATTTATTGCTTCAATAATTGAACTTTTCCCAGATTCATTGTCGCCAACTAGTATATTTAACTTGTCGTCAAAGTCCACAATGAAGGTTTGAAATCGTTTGAAGTTTTTTAGTTTAAGTCTTGTAATAAATTTCATTTTGTCGATCTGTTTAGGGTTTCACGGTCGTTTATTAGCATTAGGCATAACTCGTTTACAAACCCAGCTTTAGCTGTTTTTATTTTCACCCCAAGGTATATATAATGTTGATATAAGGTGCTGGATGGATGAACAATATTTTTTGAATTCAAGTGATAAGTGCAGTTTATAGGATAGCAGTGGGTAAATTGCTACTAATGCTTGAGTCCTAAATACAGTAATTTCATTCGCCTAAGCCGGGGAGATTATTGATAGGGTGAGATAGCTAGCGCAACTAAAATAGAAGCTGGGTTATTTCAACTTCGGTTCTAAAATAAAAATGGAGATACGACCCCAACACCTTTCCTTCGGCAATAATTGGGGATTGGAGAACTTTTCCGTTTGCATTCTCGACTACCACAGGGAGTGTATTCACCGGATTTGAAGCGTAGCTTGAGTAGTGAAATTCATGGCCGTAGTAAACCTCCTTGCCACGAGAAATTCGTCTGTAGCCTAACGAAAAGCCAGAACCGAGCATGGTGGTTTCCACCGGTAGCAGCCCACACATGCGATGAACCACGCCATCGGAAGTCTGGAGCGTTTTGCCCATATACATCATGCCTCCGCACTCACCAAATATTTTGGCACCTGTGCGCTTAAGGGCAAGAAGGCTTTGCTTCATAGATTCATTTGCGGCCAGCTGCTGGGCAAACAGCTCAGGGTAGCCACCGGGAAGGTAAACCAAATCGGCGTCGGGACAATGGGCATCGTGCAGTGGGCTAAAGAATTTAACCGTTCCTAGCTGGGCTAGCAATCGAAGGTTGTGCTCGTAGGTGAAGCAAAACGCCTCATCGTAGGCCACGGCAATGCGCAGCTTCCCTGTCGGCACCGAATCGGAAACAGGCTCAAACCGAAAGGGAGTGGTGTGCTCCAGCAGCTCGTTAATGTTGAGATGCTGCTCCATAAGCTGGGCCATGGCGCTGTAGACTTGGTCGGCTGCGGCCTCGTAGTTAAGCCCCAGGTGGCGACTCTTAAGCGAGACCAGCTCGGTGCGCGGAATACATCCCAGGCATCTCACGCCGACACTCTCGGCTGCATCGCGCAGCATTTCGGCGTGCCCCTCGCTTCCGCAGAAGTTAAATACCACACCGGCTATGGTTAGCTTTGAATCGAAAGTTGTAAGTCCGTGCAAAATGGCGGCGGCGGTATAGGCCATGGAAGATGCATCGAGCACCACAATAACCGGAATGCCGAGCAGCTTAGCCACATGGGCACTGCTGGCAGTGTCGCGCACCGAGCCATCGAAAAGACCCATTACTCCTTCCACAACAACGGTATGAGCCGATGACGCATACAGGGAATACTCCTTGCATACGCCCTCCTCCCCTGCCATAAAAATATCGAGGTTGATGGATGCTTTTCCAGAGGCATGACGGTGGTGCAGCGGGTCGATGAAATCGGGGCCCACCTTAAAACTCTGCACATTGATGCCTCTGTTTTGCAAGGCGCGCAACAAGCCAAGGGTAATGGTGGTTTTTCCGGAACCACTATTACCCGCAGCAATCATAAACTGAGGCTTACTGTCCAACGATTTTAGTCTGAAATTTGTGCCACTTATCCTCGCCATCGCCCGAGCGGTGAAGAGTAACGCGAGCTAAAGCAAAGAAAAGATCGCTGAGGCGGTTTACCCAAGGAATAACCACTTCGTGGAGCTCGTCGACCCTATTTAGGGCAACAAGGTGGCGCTCGGCACGGCGCAGCTGGGTGCGTGCAACATGTATTTGTGCCGACAGAATGTTACCTCCGGGAAGCAAGAAAAACTCGCTATCGTCGCCCATCTCGGCATGAATGTCGTCGATATGCTTTTCCATCCATTCGGTGGTAAGCTCGGGCAGCCGTGGAGGATGCTCATAAAGCATTATAGATGGAGTGGCCACAACGCCCATTATGGTCATCATGCTTTCCTGAATAGCAAGCAGCATATCGTGCAGCTCTTTATCATCCTTAAGCATGGCACGAGCAATGCCAATGGTAGAGCAAGCCTCGTCGAGCGTGCCGTTGGCCTCAATACGGATATCGTCCTTCTCGACGCGAATACCTCCGCAAATACTGGTGGTACCTTTATCGCCACCCTTGGTGTATATTTTTAGTGGATCCATTTTAGTAAAAATAGGTTTATAATAGTTTAATGGTAATTACAATAATTGGGACAAACTGTTCAAAAAAACCTGACAAAGATTGCGAAAAAGAAACGATAGATCATATCCATCCGCGTTCAATTCATCTATTTTACTGAAACAGGAATTCCCGAAACCATGAGCGTAACGTTATCGGCCAGCTGAGCAATATGCTGGTTAACGAAGCCTTGGAGGTCGGTGAACTTAACCTGCAGCTCGTTGGGCGATGTTCCTCCCATTCCAATTTCGTTGGAGACCAAAAGCAAGTGTGCGTCCTGCTGTGCAAGCAAAGCAAGCTGTTCCTTTGCAAATATAAGAGATCTCTCCACGTCGGCTTCAAAATCGAAGAAGATATTGGTAAGCCAAAGGGTAATGCAATCGACCACCACTACGCGCCCGGCGAGGTTTAGCTCGCCAATGCGTAGCTCCTCCTCAACGGTATCGAAAAGGTTGGCTCTATCTTCGCGGTGACGGGTAATGCGCTTGCCGTGCTCCTCATCCCAAATGCGAGAGGTGGCCACGTAAACGGGCCTTGGGGAAAGATTCAGGGCCAGCTGCTGCGCCTGTCGGCTTTTACCGGAGCGCTGGCCACCGGTGATTAGGTGTATCATCTGCTAACAAATAAAGTCGATAGTATAGCTTTGTTCATTTACAAAGGATATTTTAGTAACAGAGCCATACTGAGGGTTAAGAGCAAAAGCTCGGTGAAGCGGCATTTCAAGCAATCCGGCGAGTATGGCGCGAATAGGTCCGGCATGCGTAACCACTGCAATTCGGTTGTAAGGAAGCTGCCGAACCTCCTGAAAAGCGGCCCATGTTCGGTTATAGAGTTGCCGAAACGTTTCGCCACCATGCGGGGCGCAATCCATAAATGAAGTGCCCCAAGTATCGAGCTCGTGGCGGGGAATGTCGGTCCAGAGTTTATTCTCCCACCTTCCAAAATCTATCTCCATAAGGCATGGTTCAATGCTTACTGGTGAGGAAGAATCAAGTTCTTCGGCAATAAGAAGGCAGCGGCTCAAGGGGCTGGAAACAACCTTTTCCACTTCAAATCCCAAAAGTGTGGCTCGAAGGGAAGCGAGGCTATCATCGAAACCGGCATCGGGAAGCAAATCGGTTTGGCCATAGCAGAGGCCATCGGCGTTGGCACATTTAAAGTGGCGTATGAGGAAGATTTGTTTCATGCGAAGTGATAAGTGAAAGGGTTAAAGGTGAAAAGTTAAAAGTTAAAAGACGTGTGCTTCAATACTTACCTAATCGAAATTAATACGTTTACTTTTTTTCTTCATTTATTTGCGTTTTTTTTATTCATCTAACTCCCTCTAACTTCTTATAACTTCATTTATTTCCTCTGTTATTTTCTTCATTTATTTCCTCTGCTATTTTCTTCATCTAACTTCCGTTTAAATTCATTTTTCTAACCACAGAGATACACAAAGTTCAATGCATATTCATTTAACTTCTATGACTTCGCTTACTCCTTTGACTCCTAACCACCCTCCGCTTAAACTCTTTCACTACCGAAGGAGAACAATTACTCCCAAATAAAACACCACCTCGGTAATTTGCTGCATGGCACCGAGGCAATCGCCGGAGTAGCCATTTAGCTTCTTGAGAATATAGGCCCGAAACCCAATGAAAGTAAGCAATACCAAAACTAGCGAAAGGGATATTAGCCAGGGCAACAGAAGCAACGGCAATAGGCCAGTTATTATTGCAAAAACCAGCTCTCCTGCCCCCAGTCGATGGGCAAGCGGTTTGGACTTGCTACCCGGATTCTCCTTTACGTAATCGGCGGTGGCAATTACCAGCATTGCAAACATTCGGCTAATGCTATGCCCTGCCACAAGGGCAATGGGAATAAGCGAAACAGGAATAGCCACAAGCGCGGCCCACTTCAACCCAAGAATAAAGAAAGTTCCAATTACCCCATATGCACCCACACGGCTATCCTTCATTATGGTGAGCATTTGCTCGGGAGTGTAGCCGCCACCAAAGCCATCGCACACATCGGAGAAACCATCTTCGTGAAAAGCACCAGTTAGCAAAATGGTAGAAGCCATGCTTAGCAATACGGCAACATTCATAGGCAACACCTGCGCTGCAAGCCAGAAAACGAGCGCAGCAACTCCCCCAACAATCCATCCCACCATGGGCAGGTACCGTGATGCTTTGTTGTGGGTGTCCTGAGTAAACTCCGACAGCCTCCATACGGGAAGGCGGGTGAAGAACATTAGGGAAGTGAAGAATATTTTTAGTTCACGTTTTAGCATTGAAAAGAGGGGTTTAAGGGTTTATCTAACTTCTTTTATTTCTCTAACTTCTTTTTTTTAACCACGGAGAGCACTGAGAAAATAACCAAAGAGAATCACAAAGAAAATGCGTATTCTTCTAACTTCTTTTAACTCCATCTAACTTCCTCTAACTTCTTTTAACTCCATCTAACTTCTATGACTCCTTTAACTTCTGATTAACTTCAGTCTAACTCCCGAATAACTTCTACTTGAATTCACATTTCACTACTTACAATTCACATTTTTCTATTCCACGAATATGGGTGGTGCTGGTAACTGAGGCCATTTCGAAGGAAGCCATTTCGTTCAGGAACTTCAGCGCAGCGTCAACAATATGGAGCGATAGAGCAGCACCGGTGCCCTCACCTAGGCGCATATCGAGTTTAAGAACCGCCTCACCGCCAAGGAAGTCAATCATCTTCTTATGTCCCGGCTCCATGCTCTGATGTCCAAATATGCAGTAATCTACAACAAATGGATTGATGGCATGTGCTGCCAACAGTGCAGAGGTGGTAATGTAGCCATCCACCAGAATTACCATGCCCAGCTCGGCTGCCTTTAGCATTCCGCCGGCAATGGTGGCAATCTCCAAACCTCCGTAGGTGGAAAGCACATCAATTGGATCGGTAGGAATCCCATGCTTTTCTACCGCTGTTTTAAGCACGTGTAGCTTGTGCCCCACACCAAACTTATCGAGACCCGAGCCGGCACCCACCGTTTCGTCCAAAGGAATCTTTGCGAAGATTGAAAGCAGCACCGATGCCGGACTAGTATTACCAATACCCATCTCACCAAACCCAACAGTGTTGCAGCCCTCGTTGAATACCTTCTGAACAATCTCCCCACCATTCCTCATTGCCTGTTGGCACTCGGCACGGGTAAGGGCAGGCTCCTTGGCAAAGTTGCGCGAACCAAAGCGGACCTTAGCATCGATAAGCTTGGCGTGCGGCTCAAAGGTGAACTTTACCCCAGCATCTACCAGATAAAAATCCATACCCGCATGGCGAGTAAAAACGTTAATACCGCCTCCACCATTGAGAAAGTTGAGGCATTGCTGCCAGGTGATATCGGTTGGACAAGGGCTCACGCCCTCATCGGTGATGCCATGATCGGCCGCCACGGTAAACATAACCGGATGCTTAATTGCCGGGGTTAGGGTATTTTGAATGCGCCCCACTTGAAGTGCTAGACGCTCTAAAAGGCCCAAGGAACCAACAGGCTTGGTTTTGTTATCAATCTTCGACAACAGCGATTCTGTTAGCACATTACTTAGAGGTGCGATGGTTAGTTTCATAGGTAGTTATGGCATATAAAAAGCGATAGGTAGTGAACCCTATCGCCTGTTTTAATAGTTTAGAATTTGAAAGAGTAACGAATCCAGAAGCTACGTCCTGGCATGTTGTATCCCCGCTTTTCGTAGTAGTTTTCGTCGGTAAGGTTATTCACAGAAAGGCTTAACTCGTGGTGTTTTAGGAACCGATACCCAGTCACAAAATCGGCCACCATATAGTTGGCATAAGTGGTCTCCACGTAGCGATCCCAGTAGTTCCAGTTACGATCGAAACGGTCGCCTACGTAGCGGAAACTTAGGCTTGCATAGAGGTTTTTGCTATCATCGAAGGAAATACCAGTGCGAAGATTATCCATGGCCACGTTGAGCATCTTTCGGGTAGTTTGCCCAATGCCATACTCATCGGCTACCTCGTTGGCGGTAAACAGGTGGCTGTAAGAAGCCCACAGCTGCAAAGAGGAGTTCCATCCGGCCAGCTTACCAAAATCGAATGAGCCACTGCTCTCCAACCCTTGAATTGTATTTGAAGGGGCATTTTGATAGTTGACCCGAGCATCAATGGTATCGCCACTGGCTGTTAGTTCAAGGCTTGTAGCCGGAATAAACTTCTCAATAGAGTTGTTCTTGTAGGTAGTCCAGAAGTAGGATAGCTCAGCACTCCAAAGTCCGGCCTTATCGCCATAGGTAACGCCCAACTCGCGTGTAAGGCTCTCCATATTTTTAAGCTCCGCATTGCCTGCGTAAATTGTTACATGTTTCGGCTTTTTGGAAAACACCTCATTGTACCCTGCCACCGAGTAGATATCGGCGGGTGAAAAGCCATAGCCAACGGTTCCCTTAAGGTTTAATCCGGGGAGAACCTGATAGCGCAACCCGAGGCTGGGGCTAAAGAACTGGTTGTTCTCGCTTCGCTCCTTGTAGGTCATCAACTCGGTTTCGAAAACCTTATACTGAATGTTATCGAAACGAACTCCACCCAAGATAAATAGCTTATCGGCCACCAGGTTGATGTTGCCTTGAGCAAACACCCCGGTGGTAATAAAGGAATAGTTTGGCTTGTAGGGAGCCACTCGGGAGCCATCCTTTTTGAAGCGACGGGAATCGAAATTGCTTTGGTTGTTCTCCAGCCCGAAAAAGAAGGTATTACTCCCCATGGTTACCATGTCGGTAACCTGCACGCCCTTCCAAGCGGTTGTTTCGTTGTATGACTTATATGGGTGAATCAGCGCAGAAGGAACCCCTTCGTAAGTAGTCATGTTTTTAGCCAGCTGAAAACCATAAAAAACGCGCAGTGTAAGTGTATTGGTTGGCGCAAGTTTGCCTGTAAGCGAAATATCACTGCTCAGGCGCGATACGTCTTTTAGTCCAGGTTTGTTAGAGCCATCCTTTATATCGCCGGGATCCTCAACATCATCGGCAAAAACTCCATCTACGGAAAAATCGAGACGCCAATCGGAGGAGAGCTGCACGCCAATCCTTCCGCGGCTTCCATAGCGAGTATACTTGGTGTTGGGTCGAACATCGCCATCGCCACGGTCGTCGGTTTCGACCATAGTGGAGTCGCCCTTGGAAAAATAGCTGCTTATTTCGTCGAAACCAAGAGCATCGCGGAAGAGATTGTTCTTGCCAATTTTATAGTTCTTGTTTCGCTGATAGCGGTTTAGGCTGAAGTCGAAATCGACAGGGCCAGAAATGGTTCCGCCAACCTGAGCCGAAGCTTCGGTTTGTTGAAAAGAGCCATAACCAACCGTGCCCTTACCCTGCAATTTTCCGCTCGACTTGCGAGTGATGATGTTAACAACCCCACCCACTGCCTGTGGGCCGTATATGGCCGAGGCGGGACCCTTAATAATTTCGACCCTTTCCACTCCCGTAAGGTCGATCATGGCAAGGTTCGTGGAAGCCGATGGACGACCATCGATGAGCACCAGCACGCGCTGGTTGAGACCGCTTGTAGCCGGACGAAAACCACGAATACCAACACCTGAAAGCATACCTGGATATTGGATTACATCCAAGCCACCCTCCTTTTTCAGGATGTCGGAGATATCGGAGGTTCCAGCTCTTTCAATTTGTTCACGGGTAATAACTTCGACCTTTTGCGGGAGACGATCCCGAGCGATTTGCTTACGAAAAGATGATACGGTTACCTCCTGTATGGAGATAGTATCGGATAGCTGCTCTCCGCGAACGAATCCCGATGCAGCGACAATCATTACTATTATCTGAAAAAAACGTTTCATTTCTGTTGTCAGCGGTTAAGTTTATACAAACCATAGCCGAGTCCGACGAGCTAAATCACGATGGATCTACTCTTCACCCCGAAGACTATGCATACACAATGGATGTAGGCAGGTTTCCTGACTCATCTGCCGCAAGCGTTAGCTCGCGATTGCCTTGGCCTTCCCGTTCCGTGCACAGAACAGTGACCATACTAAGGCAACACCTCAGATTTACAGTAGCGGGGGCTGCTCCCGATTTCAACGAGATTCCCTTTTAAAGGATGGTTTACACCATCCTCACCTACATCGATACACTATAACTGAGACGCACAATTGTGCATCTTTACAATATGCTTTAAAATTCACATGCAGGCTAAGGCGGCGCAACATGGCCTTTTATTCTATTCAGCTGCGGTTCGCGCCGCCAATTGTTCGATTTCTCTTCACCGTGGGCTTGCATAGCATTAGTTCGATAAATCGACCCAATACGATGCCACCAACGGCTATTATATATCGCCCTTTCAGGGCTTAGAACGCATCAACAGCGCATCCTACTTTCAATCCTCCACTTACCCTCCATTCACTTACCCTCCATTCACTTACCCTCCATTCACTTTTCACTTTTCACACTTCTCCCTACTGCTCCATCCAATGGTAATACTTAGGCGTATGATTCAACTTCAGTTCGGGATGAGCCAAGGAGAGGATATCGGCTAGGATAACGTCAGGTTCGAGGAGCCCCTCCTCGTAGTAGTCGTTATCGTAGGTGTTGCAGAAGATGATTCGATGCTTCTTGAATGCGGCAAAGTCGGCAAAGCAAGGATTCTCCTCGGCCAATCTAGCGTAGTTAAACTTTCCTTGGTAATTCTCGTGCATCAGCCAGAGATCGGCTTTGGCGGCTTTGGCATACACCGATTCAAAGTCGAGGGGTTGTGAGCCAGACTCCTTCACATCGGCCCATAGGTAGGAAAGACCTGCATCGGACATAAAACGGGCGGCATAGCTTTGCCCGCTTGGCATATACCAAATCTCCTTAAACGGTTTTCCCGAGAATACCGTTGCTTTCACCGCTACGGTTCGGCTTATGGCAGCAAGCCTTTCGTAGCGGTGAGCAATGGTATCAAATATCGTGTTGGCCTCGGCCTCTTTTCCCACAAACAGAGCCATAAACTTAAGCCACTCAGCCCTTGCAAGCGGATGCTCCTCCATGTAGCTGCAATCGATAGCCAACGGAATCCCTGAGGCCTCTACTGCGCCATACTTATTATCCTTGAAGGGAGATACAAATAGCACATTAGGATTAACCTTTAGCAGAATATCCATGTTGATGCTGTGGGACGGACCCATTTCGAGGGTTTTTCCCGCAGCAACCTGTGCTCGAATGGCTTTATTATTGATATACTTCAGCTCGCTTACGGCTGTAATCCTATTCACCACGTTCAACCGATTGGCTAAGCACACATGGGTGCTAAAAACACAGGCCAAAGTCTGAACAGGTACGCTTATAGCCACCGATTTCAGGCTATCGGTTAAGGAATTAGGATTTGCTGCCAGAATGTATCGCTTAAGCAGCTGGGTAGTGTCCCAAGGATTCCGAACTTCGGCAATCTTATAGCCATCGTATTCCCAAATACGGAAGAGTTTGGCATAGCGCAAAGATACCTCACGACCTTGCTTAGGCTTGGATTGGTTTGAATGGCAACCGGCAAAAAGCAGCACTGCTGCAAAGAGTAGGATATATCTCCTACCTAGAAAAGTTATTTTCATAGCACACTTTTGTTCCCGAAAGTAATAATGCTTAGGCAGGTCTTCTGGCTCGCTTCATCTTGAAAACCTTCCCATTCCGATGGGCGGAACAGTGGCAATTATTCAAGACCTTATGAAGCTTACAGCTGCGGGTACAGCCCTCGATTTACACGAGGTTCCCTTTTTAATACCAACATTAGTGGTAACCAAAGCTGGTGCAAAGGAACTAATTTTAAAGGTTTCTCAAAAGAAATTGAACAAAGAAGTTTTCACCGGATATTAACAAAGAAGGAAGTTATGCTGAAGTTAGAAGAAGTTAAAGGATTCAAAGAAGCGATAGAAACCGGCGTATACAAATGAAAATTGGATTGATATTGTAGGCATGGCACCATCATAGGGCAAAAATCATTTAATAGCTAGAAGCGAAAGCCATTTCCTAAACGCAAAACAAAGGTATTAGCATAGTATATTTTGCCTATCCCGCTATCTTGAAATTCGCTTCTCCAACAAAACTCGGTTGTCCTTTGTGGCGGGACGCTCCACGACCGCAGTAAAGTTAAAGCCAGCCTTTACCAGAAAGGATAGCATCTGACGGTGGTTGTTCCTTGTTTTTATGGTTACCCACTTATACCCCTTTGATGCGGCAACCCGTTCCAACTCCGACATCAACATACTAACTATTCCACTCCTTCGATACTCCGGAGTAACTCCGGCCATCCAGCAGTAGAATGATCCATCGGAATCCCTATCGTAGGCAATCATATACCCCACCGGGAACTCATCGGCATAGGCAACTATCACGTAATGGGCCTTACCACTTAATCGGGATTCGAAAAAAGCAATATCGTGAGGTGCTCCAAATTCAAAAATGGTGGCATTCACCCTAACAGCGTCGCTGAGTGGTGCCTCTGCGATAAGACATAGACTGTTGCAATTCTATGAGAATTTATTTGTCGATGCGTGGAATTGAACACTGAATTATGAAGGCGCAAACCTGATAAAACGCAGCAATATTTCAAAGCGTATTACGGATAGTTTTCAGCACCCAATCCACCCTTTCGGCAATGCCGACTTTAGGTATTTCCAGGATGGAAAAGCCCATAGCAGTATATGTTTCACAAAGGTGATGGTTCAACAAGCAGGTCTCGTCAAAACTCTCGGGCCGTTGGTGATCGTTACAAAATATCTCGGGCCACGGAGGGCAAACCAAAACAGTGGAGGAGTAATGCTCCTTGGCTTGAAAATACACAGCAGGAATAGCGCTTCCGTAACGGCGCAAATAGGCAATAATATCGGGAATTCCTCTGTCGAAAAAGGAGATATCGGTGAACGAATCCGCCAGCTGCGCTTGCATTCGGACGTAGCACTCTTTGGAAAAAGCCGATATATTTCCCCATGGAAACAGATTGCCACCTGTTGCTTGCTGCTCGGCAATAATGATGCGCGATACTTCTGGAAAGCAGGGATATCCCTTCTGCTCCAGCGCTGCAAGTAAGCTGCTCTTTCCTGTGCCGGGTCCACCGGTGATTATTATGCGAGGCATTTTTGGAAAAGGGAGTTAGAGGAAGTTAGATGGAGTTAAAGAAGTTACAGAAGTCAAAGAAGTCAAAAAATAGGATGAAGTTATACGAAGTTAAAGGAAACTGCCTCATACTTTTCTCTGTGGTTCTCTGTGGGTGTTTTCTCTGTGCTCTCTGTGGTTAAAAAAAAAGAAGTTAATCGGGAGTTATACTAAAGTTAATCAGGAGTTAAAGAAATAAATGAAGTTAAAGAAATAAATGAAGTTAAAGAAATAAATGAAGTTAAAGAAATAAATGAAGTTAGAGGAAGTTAAAAAAAGTAAGAGGAGATAGAGAAGTCATAGAAGTTAAAGAATTAAAAGAAGAATGTTGTAGGGCCGTAATATTTTACGGCCAAAATAGAAGTTAGATGAATCCCGTAACTCCTAAAAAACTACATCCTACAACTACCACTACTGCAAGAAAAGCCACTGCATGATTAATCCAAGCTGCACGGGTAAAGTCAGCATCGTTAGGTTCTCGATCGACTTTGCCGATAAATGGCTTTTCTACTACTTCGCCGCCCTTGGTGGATGTGCCACCAAACCGGATGTTGAGAATACCTGCCAAGGCTGCCTCGGGATAGCCGGAGTTTGGGCTCTTATGTGCGTGACCATACATAAAAATAAAACGAAGTCCTCTCCCACTAAGCGAAACGAGCACCATAAGCAGCGCCGTAATGCGTGCAGGGATAAAATTTGCAATATCGTCGAGGCGAGCAGCACACTTACCAAACAGTTCGTAGCGAGGGTTTCGATATCCTACCATGCTATCGAGCGTATTTACCATTTTGTAGGCCATCATGGCTGGAACACCACCCAAGGCGAAGAAGAAGATG
Source organism: Williamwhitmania taraxaci (assembly GCF_900096565.1). Lineage (NCBI taxonomy): Bacteria > Pseudomonadati > Bacteroidota > Bacteroidia > Bacteroidales > Williamwhitmaniaceae > Williamwhitmania > Williamwhitmania taraxaci. The sequence goes on along the minus strand of NZ_FMYP01000037.1, from coordinate 4,055 downwards.
GGTGCTACTACCCCATCGCTAAGGTTCTCGGAGAGGGTTTCGAGCACTGCCAGCTTTACCTTCTTGGCCGAAAGCGTTTCGGTGTTTCGCCCCACTATTCGGCTTAGCTGTTTTCGCCCTGCATCGAGCCCAAGGGCTAAAGCCCTCCATACACCACGCCCTTCATCAATAAGATTCTTGTTGCCGAGACCCCAAAAGCAGAATAGGCTGCTCCATGCAAGCCAGACAATGGGATAGTTGCACAACAGCTTATCGGCCACAAAGAAAAAGAGGTAGGTAATAGCAATGAGCAGAACAGTCATAACAGCACCTTTAGTAAACTGGAACGCTCCACGGTTCAACTTTTGCTCCCCAAAGGCAATTGCATTACCAAATAGCCTCACCACATGCGGCCATCGCTCGGGGTCGCCAAGCATTAAATCGAGCATATAACCGATGGCAAGCGGCAGGAGCGCAATAATCGGCAATGGAATATCATTTAGCATAAGCTATAACTCTTTAAGTGCATTCACAAGCAAACTATTCTCGAAGCTGCTTCGGGTGGCAATGCGGATATGGTTGGTATCGGCGATTCCCCGAAAGTTGGAGGCATCGCGCACCAGTATGCCGTGCTCACTCAGCAGCATATCCTTCAACTGAGGGGCATTTAATCCCTCTCGATTAATCTTTACCAGAAAAAAGCTGGCTGCGGTTGGCAAAACCTCAAAGCCATCGACCATCGCAATATCATTCATAAGCTTGTTGCGCAACGCGAAGAGCTCGCCAAGCGGAACTTCAAACGATTCCCTATTGGCAGCAATAAACTTTCCTGCCTCAATGGCCAAGGCATTCACGCTCCAGGGCATGCGCTGCGCCTGAATGGCCTCGCACTGCACTTTATCGGCAATAAGGTAACCCAGACGAATGCCGGGAATGCCGTAGCACTTGGTGAGCGACTCCACCAGTATAAGGTTGGGAAAACAGTTGGCTTCTTTCGGGTGAATGGGTGGCTCGGCGCAAAAGGCGGCGTAGGCTTGATCGACCACGAAGGTGATTTGAGGAAAGCGTCCAATTATTTCCAGAATAGCTTCGGCGCTAGAAACCTCGCCAGTTGGATTGTTGGGGTTGCAGAGCCAAACAAGGTTAGCATCGCCAAGCTTTCCTTCAAAGAAACTTGCGCGTGAAATGAATGAAACATCAACATCGTTGAGCCGGCAAGCATCTTCGTACTCCATAAAGGTGGGAACCACAATTGCGGCTCTCCGTCGGCTAAAGCAGCGGGCAATAAGGTAGAATGCTTCGGTGGCTCCGTTGGTTACTACTACTCTATTGCCATCGATACCTGCCTGATTGGCCAGCACATTGCCCAAGTCGGCAGCCGAAGGGTGCGGATAGGATGCAAGCAATGGTAATTGCGTGGAGAGATGATTCCAAAGCAGCTGGTAGGGAGTTCCCCACCAAACGTTGGTGCTGAAGTTGGCTGCAACTTCGCGCTTAGAGGAATAAATATCGTCGCCGTGACCGTAGAGCATAAGAAGGTTAAAGGTGAAAAGGTAAAGGTGAAGGGTGAAAAGGTAAAGGGTTAAAAGTTAAAGGGTAAAGGGTAAAAAGGGTGAAGGGTGAAAAGACGCTGAATTAATTTGCTCTGTGTTCTCTGTGCCTCCGTGGTTATTTTTTTCATTGGCACATTGCCGCATTGGCACATTGGCACATTGGCACATTGCCGCATTGCCGCATTGCCGCATTGTCTCATTGCCGCATTGGCACATTGCCGCATTGTCTCATTGGCACATTGCCGCATTGTCTCATTGGCACATTGCCGCATTGTCTCATTGTCTCATTGTCTCATACACCCTCTCCATATCCAAATTCCGGCGAAAATGGTCGGCCAGCTTATCATACTCCTGTTCCTTGAAGCAAGCGTAAGATTGAGCCGCCGATTTTTGGTTAGTAAAAGGTGCAACGAGCGCATCGACTACCGAACGATTGTCGAAGATGCCATGCATGTAAGTTCCGTAGCAGCCGTTGGAGAGCCAGCAGCCATCGACCGTGCCATCGGCCAGCGTATTTACCGATTGAGGGCTACCGGTGGTGCGCCCCATGTGAATTTCGTAGCCGGTGCAGCGCTCTTCTCCACCACGAAAGCGAAACTCTACCTGCCGCGTCACCTTTTCGGCCTCCATAACGGTATCGACGGGAAGAATTGCCAAGCCCGGCACTTCTAAAATGCCTGCCTCCACCCCAAGCGGATCGGAGATGGTGCGCCCCATCATTTGGAAGCCCCCACAGATGCCCACCACGCTTTTTCCCGCCTGGTGATGCGCAATGATGGCCGCTGCAAGGCCTCGGCTGCGCAGGTCGAGCAGATCGGCAATGGTGTTCTTGGTTCCGGGAACGATTATAGCATCGGCCTCGGCCAGCTGCTCTGGCTCGGAGACGTAGTAAAGGTTGATGCGCTCGTCCGATTCCAGCGCGTTAAAGTCGGTGAAGTTGCTCATGTGGCGCAGCAGCACCACCGCAACGTTTACCTTTCCCTTGGCAGCGCTCCTACTCTTCTGGGTAAGCATCACCGAGTCCTCCTCGTCGAGCTTTATATCCATGAAGTGAGGAATAACGCCTAGCACAGGGATTCCGCAGAGTTCCTCTATCATTTTTCGGCCATCCTCAAAGAGGCGCATATCGCCGCGGAATTTATTAATGATGATCCCCTTCACCAGCTTGCGGTAGTGGTCGGGCAGCAGCATAATGGAGCCGTAGAGGCTGCCAAAGACGCCACCGCGATCGATATCGGCCACAAGGATGCAGGCGGCGTGAGCATATTCCCCCATGGGAAGGTTTACAATATCGCGATCCCACAGGTTGAGTTCGGAGATGCTCCCCGCCCCCTCGAGCACAATAGGATTGAATTGATCCTGTAGCCTATCGAAAGCAGAGGTAGCCGCTTGCCAAAGCTCGGCACGCCCGTCGCCGTTGAAGTATTCGTAGGCGCTGCGGTTGCCAATGGGCTTTCCGTTGAGCACGACCTGGCACATATGGTCGGCCGTGGGTTTGAGCAGCACCGGATTCATATCGGTGTGGCAGGGAATGCCCGCGGCCTCGGCCTGCATGGCCTGCGCGCGACCTATCTCCAGCCCTTCGGGGGTGGCAAAGGAGTTGAGCGCCATGTTCTGCGCCTTAAAGGGAGCCGGGGTGTAGCCATCTTGCCTGAATATGCGGCAGAAGGCGGCAGCAACAACGCTTTTCCCTACGTCGCTGCCGGTGCCCAGTATCATTAACGGTTGTAATTTCATTGAAATTGAGGATATGGGGCAAAGCTAACCCATTTGCAGAAAAAGCCTAAAAAGAGTTTTCAGAAGAAATGAACAGGACAATGCGGCAATGTGCCAATTCGGCAATTACGTTAATGACAACGATATGCGCAGAAACGCAAGGCCATGCGTCTACTATATTGCATCCACATCACGCCTATTTTCTAAAAAAGAAAGCCTATCTCAAAACGAAGAAAGCCTATCTCAAAACGAAGAAATCCAATCTCAAACAAAAGAAAGCCTATCTCAAAATGAAGAAATCCTATCTCAAACCAAAGAAAGCCTATCTCAAAACGAAGAAATCCAATCTCAAACCAAAGAAATCTTATCTTCTTTCAAAGAAATCCTATCATGAAATAAATGAATTCTCATTGGCAGCAAATAAATACGCATTAGTCACAAATAAATACTCATTTATTGCCAATTAATGCTTTTTTTTCATAAAACCTTAAATCCGCAGGTCGATTGCTAGGTTTTAAATCTTAGCGTATTTAGGTTTGCTTGGTGGATATTTTGCCATTTTTTTGGTTCGACATAGCCCTTCTTTGCGTCACTTCTTCCGTTTTTCGCTCCCCCTATGGTTTGCAACTTCCTTTTTTGGAAGCCTGCAACAATAAAAATCGTAACGAAACATAAGTATCAGGTATTCAATTACTAGCTGTTGAGGCGCGGGCATACCTTTCCCATTGGGCACAGCAGCGTGGCCGCTTCACTCCAGCAGCAGGTGGTATTTCTTGGCCGAAAAGAGCTTTAGGATGCGCTGTCGTC
>NZ_FMYP01000036.1 GCF_900096565.1 Williamwhitmania taraxaci | reverse complement strand
ATATCCTCGGCGCATTCGCCGCCGCATAAAACCAGCATGAGGTAGGATCGAAACAAATCACTGTAGGAATACTGTGCCTTAACTCCCCGAATGCCAAGCGTTTGGTCTATGGTGTCGTAAATAGAGGCCTCCCGGATAATTTTGTCTGCAAAATTTATTCCGCCAAAAGAGTTGATGGTGTCGCTAGAATATGTAATTTTCATCCGCTACGATGTTTTCACCTAAGTAGGTGAAAATATTTTAATCGGGAAAGCCTTGTGATGATTATTATTACAGGGGTTCCCGATTATTTTATGCTTTTATGTTGCGGATATAAGGTATTAACTTAAAATAAAAAGCTATGCAAATTATTAATGAATTTAAAGCGTTTGCCATGAAAGGTAATGTCGTAGACATGGCCGTGGGTTTAATTATAGGTGCTGCTTTTTGAAAAAATAGTTAGCTCTATTGTAAATGATATCATAATGCCTCCCTTGGGCCTATTAATTGGTGGAGTGAATTTTACCGATTTAAAATTTGTAATGAAAGAGGCCGTAGGAGTTAATCCTGCTGTGACGCTTAATTATGGGAATTTCTTGCAAGTTATCTTCGATTTCTTAATAGTGGCGTTCTCTGTTTTCTTAGTTATTAAGGCAATTATTGTTGCTAAGAAAAAACAAGAAGAGGTGCCTGCTGCTCCATCTATTTCGAAGGAAGAAATATTGCTCACCGAGATTCGCGATTTGTTGAAAAAGTAAGAATCGCAGGTTATCACTTGCTACTGTAATACACGCTTTTGTTGAGCAAGCCCGCTATAGCATGCATTGCAGAGGTATAACTGCTTACGGCCACATTCAACCCCATTCGGGGGTTGAATGTATTCTGCAGCGTTTCCTTTGCGATAAAACAAACAGGGCGTGCTGCATAGCAACATGCTGTTTGATGCCAGAGGCATCGCATGGTTATAGAAAAAGAATGTGTGCCGCTGCTATCGACCCCAGCTGGGGTTGAATGTTCTCAGTTGGTTCCGTTTCTATAAACATAATTTGATCGAGATAGTCAAAAATAGAAGCAGTTTCGTCCAAAATCCAAGCTCCATCACGCTAGTTATCCTTAATGTTGATTACTTTCGAATCATTATTATCCTCAATGATATCGATAGCTAACAGTTATTGCCTATATATCTGATGTTTGGATGTATAATTGGATATGTAGTGTTAATAACAAGTATATGAATAAAAGAATACCGATACTCCTACTCCTATCTGCTTTAATGGTTGCTAATGCCTTTTCCCAAAAGGCAAATGTCGATAGCCTCGAGAATGTTCTAAAACTGCATAGCGCGGAGGATACGGTTAAGGCAAATATGCTTATTGCAATTGGACAAGCCGTTTCAACTTTCGATAATAACAAAATGTTGAGTACTGCCAGTCAGGCGCTCGAATTATCGGAAAGGTTAATGTTTCTGAAAGGACAATCGGAAAGTTTGTTTTTATTGGGTTTGTATTACAAAAATAACGATAAATCTCAGGCGCTCTACTATGCAAAACGCGCTTTGAGTATAGCTGAAAAAATAAAGTACTGGACGGGAGTTGTAAGGGTATTGAATCTTATTGGTGGGATTTATGGTTCGTTGAGCAAAATGGATTTAGCACTTGAATACTACCAGCGGGCATTGGTACTGTCGGAAGAGCTAAATGATAAACTAGGAATGGCAAAGTGCTATTCTTATATTGCGATGGAACACATAAGAGATGCTAATTATCCGAAGGCAATTCAATATTTACAGAAATCTACAAAGATCTACGAGGCATTCGACAATAGAATTGGCATTTCATCCAATCTTAGTAGTTTAGGTGTAATTTATGTAAGGCAAGGAAATTATCCACTATCGCTCGATTGCTATCAAAAATCATTAAGCATTAGTGAGGAACTAAACAACAAGGACGGGATTTCCGCTTGTTTAAATAATATTGGAAATATTTATGTCTCGCAAAACAAGAGTCAGTTAGCACTCCAAATGTATACTAAAGCATTGAATATTAACAATGAAATTGGTGATAAGGGCAAGCTTTCAGCTAGCTATTTGAACATCGGGATTATTTATCAGAAGTTAAATAATCCCAAAGCCTTGGAGTACTTCGAGACTGCATTAAGGTATTCCGAGGAAGTTTCGAGCAAATTAACAATTCCCAATATTTTATCGTCGATGGGTGATTACCATCTCGAACATAAAGATTATCCAAAAGCGCTTGATAGCTATCGACAAGCACTCAGTATAGCCAACGAAATTTCCCATAAACGTTACTCATGCAAGATAAAGTATGCAATTGGGCGCGTGTATTTAAAACAAAAAAATTACACAAACGCACTTAGTAATTCGTTGCAATCGCTAGCTATTGCAAACGAGTTAAAGCTGTTAGTTGTTCAAAAAGACCTACACGGTCAATTGTCCGAAATATATGCTGCTACTCACGATTACAAAAACGCTTATATCAATCATACACGTTACAAAGCATTAAACGACAGCCTATTCAACGAAACGAATACACAGAAGATTGCGGAACTTGAGTATAACTCAAAATACGAAAAGGAAAAACAGTCGTTAGAGTTGGCGCAGCAGAAGAAGGATGTGATCCAGGCTGCAGCAAAAAGGCAGTTGCGAATAATTATGCTTTCGCTTATTGTTGCTTTTATACTGGTTTCGCTGCTCGCCATTTATGTATACCGTTCCTACCGCATCAAACGCAAATCGAACATCCTGCTTACCCAACAAAAGCAGGAAATAGAGACGAAGAACGACGATTTGGTGCAGCTAAACGAGGAGATATCGGTTCAGCGCGAAGAGATAACGGCACAGCGCGACGAAATTGAGGCGCAGCGCGACTTGGTGGTTCAGCAAAAGGATCATATTGAAGCCCAGAAGGAGAAAATTACCGATAGTATCGACTATGCCCGGCATATCCAGCAGGCGCTTCTGCCCTCACGCGCGTATGCTACCGCCAATCTGGGCGAACACTTTATCCTCTTTAAACCCAAGGATGTTGTATCGGGCGATTTTTACTGGTGTACCCGCGTTAATGAGTATCTGATTGTAACCGTGGCCGATTGCACCGGACACGGCGTCCCCGGTGCTTTTATGAGCATGCTTGGAATCTCTTTCCTCAACGAAATAGTAGGTAAGAAGGGGGTTGTCCGGGCAAGTGACATTCTGGATCAGCTGCGCAAGTCGGTAGTGGATGCCCTACAGCAAAAATGGCAAACTGGCGAACAGAAGGAAGGCATGGATATGGCGCTGGTTGTAATTAATACCCAAACGGCGCAACTTCAGTATGCCGGTGCTCAAAACCCGCTCTATATTGTAACCGCAGGCAACGAGTTAAAGGCGATAAAAGGCGATAACCAAACCGTAGCCATTAATATTGAAATGAAACCGTTTACCAACCACGAGATAGCATTAAGTAAGGGCGACTGCATTTACTTGGCAACCGACGGCTATCACGATCAGTTCGGAGGTTTTGCCAATAAAAAATTCAAGAGAAAGCAGCTGAAAGACCTGTTTGTATCCATTTCGGCAAAACCGATGACTGAGCAGCTCATAATATTGGACAATACATTTGAGCGTTGGAGAGGCAGCGGCGAACAAATTGATGATGTCACCATACTGGGGATGAGAGTTTAGGTACATTCTTTTCCCCTTTATCAACCTAACCAACTTAAGCAGACTCAAGTTTCTAAGCATAAGAAAGGTGGAACTTATCTCCACCATTTCACATCCTTTTCAACCCCTTGTATAATTTTTTATACTAATGCACGGGTGGTGGTGGTGGATTATAGGGAATACCCTCTGATTCTTGGCTAGATTCTTCTCCAGTCGTTTGGGCTGGTTTCGCTGGCGACGATTGCTCTGGTTTCTTGTCCAGCTCGGCATTAGGCTTCGTCTCTTTTGTTTCCTTCATGGTATCTATTTTTAGTTAAATTAGGTATAGCAATATAGGAATATTTTCTATTACTGCTATCCAATAATCCCTTGTTGTTCGCCTTATATGGAAAAACCTATAGATTACTGCGTTTGATCTATTATGGGAGTGTTTTTTTTTCTTTCTTTACAAAACAAAGATAACCTGTAGTATATCTGATACTTTTGTATGGGTAAGAGCGTAGGTAGTTGCATCCTCTCAAGAAAAAACGGTATATGAACCAACGTTTACCGCTATTTCTCCTGCTCTTATTAACTTTAATGGGTGGCAAAACCCATGCTCAGCCGGCTAAGGTCGATAGCCTCGAACAGGTGCTGAAATTGCACAGGACAAATGATACCGTTAAGGTAAACCTGCTCAACCAAATTGCCTATAGCGTATATACCACCAATGCCGACAAAACGCGGAGCTATGCTACCCAAGCCGATAAGCTGTCGGATAAGCTACATTTCCGAAAAGGAAAAGCCGAAAGTCTGCGGTTAATAGGTATTAGCTACGCGAATTCCGATGAAGCAAAGGCTTTAGCTTATTTTCAAAGTGCCCTAAAGTTTTCCGAAGAAGCGGATTATCAAATAGGGATTATTAAGTGCCTAAATTCTATTGGGATTACCTTTGGGAATAGAGGTATGGATGCAAGGGCCATTGGCTGTTATAAAAAGGCCATCCGTATAGCTGAGGCTATAAATAATCCGTTGGAGAAAGCTAAATGTCTGATAAATATATCCCAAGCCTATACCCGACAGGGAAATACTGATTTGGCCATTCAAGGGTATGAAAAGTCCCTTATGATGCTTGAAGAGTTGGATGAAATGCGGCTAATGGCAAATTGTTGTAATAGTTTAGGATACCTTTATTCCAGTCAAGGTAATTACCCGTTAGCCATAGAGTGCTATCAAAAGTGCCTGAAAATATGCGAAGCGGCGAATGACAAATACGGTAGTTCAGCCTGTTTAATCAGTATTGGGTTTATTTACTCTTCTCAGAAGAACAATAAAAAGGCACTTGAGTTTTACCAAAGGGCTTTGAAAATAGGCGAAGCGATCAGCGATAAAGCAACTATTGCGGGTTGTTTAGTCAATATAGGATCAATATATCTCGATACAAATAATAAACAAGCGCTGGGATACTTGCAAAAGGCATTGGCTTATAGTGAAGATTTACAGATTATTCCATTACAGATCAATTTATTGTTAAATATTGGCATCTTCCATAAGAAACAAAATGAGTTTGGAAAGGCGTTGGGGTTTTACCATAGTGCGCTGAAGCTATCGGAAGCAAAGGGCATTAAACTCACCGCATGCCAATCCATGAATCAAATTGGTCTCATCTATTTTAATCAAAAGAGATATACCGATGCCCTATCGTATGCCCGCAAGAGTTTGGCAATGGCCAATGAGCTTAAGCTACTCAAGGAGCAAACGAACCTACACGATCTGTTTTCGGGAATTTATGCCGCAACGGGCAATTATAAGGAGGCGCTTGAGCATCAAGTGCTATTCAAAGCATTAAACGATAGCGTTTTTAACGAAGGCAACGTAAAGCGGATTACGGAGCTGGAATACAGCTACAAATACGAAAAGGAAAAACAGGCGTTAGTGCTGGAGCAGCAAAAGAAGGATATGATACAAACCGCTGCAAAACGGCAGCAGCGTATTGTCATGCTTTCGTTTATTGGTGCTTTTCTACTGGTATCGCTACTTGCCATCTTTGTATATCGTTCCTACCGCATCAAGCGCCAATCGAACATCTTGCTTACCCAACAAAAGCAGGAGATAGAGACGAAGAACGACGATTTGGTGCAGCTAAACGAGGAGATATCGGCTCAGCGCGAAGAGATAACGGCACAGCGCGACGAAATTGAGGCGCAGCGCGACATGGTTGTTCTGCAACGGGATCATATGGAGGTTCAAAAGGAGAAAATTACCGATAGTATCGACTATGCCCAGCACATTCAGCAGGCACTTTTACCCTCAACCGCGTACGCTACCGCCAATCTGGGCGAACACTTTATCCTCTTTAAACCCAAGGATGTTGTATCGGGCGATTTTTATTGGTGTACCCGCGTTAATGAGTATCTGATTGTAACCGTTGCCGATTGCACCGGACATGGAGTGCCCGGCGCCTTTATGAGTATGCTGGGAATCTCTTTCCTCAACGAAATAGTAGGGAAGAAGGGAGTTGTCCGGGCAAGTGAGATTCTGGATCAGCTGCGCAAGTCGGTAATTGATGCCCTACAGCAAAAATGGCAAACGGGCGAGCAGAAGGATGGCATGGATATGGCGCTGATAGTAATTAACACCCAAACGGCACAGCTTCAGTATGCCGGTGCGCAAAACCCGCTCTATATGGTAACCGCAGGCAATGAGTTGAGGGCGATAAAAGGCGATAACCAAACCGTAGCCATTAATAATGAAATGAAACCGTTTACCAACCACGAAATAGCGTTAAGTAAGGGCGACTGCATTTACCTGGCAACCGATGGCTATCACGACCAGTTCGGAGGTCCTGCCAATAAAAAATTCAAGAGAAAGCAGCTGAAAGACCTGTTTGTATCCATTTCGGCAAAACCAATGGCCGACCAGCGAGAAATACTACACAATGCATTGGAGAGATGGAGAGGCAACGGCGAACAAATTGATGACGTCACCATATTGGGGATGAGGATATAGGTTGCAATTCTTTGTAGTTATCAATTTCGTGCATGATATGCGGAAACCAATTGCTAACTAATGCGGAGCTTTTCTGCTAACCAATATGTTTTATACTATTTCGAAGGCCTCCATTTCCATTGGACGTGCTTTAACAAACATTCACCAATTTCTTGCATCAAGCTGATTATTTTTTGTTTACTTTATATACAATTTTCTTCAAGTATAGCTTATATCCTTCCTTTCACGGGTATTGCTTTCATCACGTTTAGTAAATAGAACATGAACAAAAGAATAACACTTCTGCTCTTATCAATTATAGTGGTTGGTAATATTTATGCACAATCTGCTAAGGTGGATAGCCTTGAAAATATCCTGAAGTTTCATAAAACGGAAGATACTGTTAGGGTAAATCTGCTGAATAAAATTGCTTACTATGTTTATAAGGACGATTCGGTTAGAACAGGAAGCTATGCGATACAGGCGGGCGAATTGGCCGATAAGCTAGGGTTTTTGGAGGGGAAAGTTGAAAGCATACGATTAGTCGGATTGACCTACTATAAATCAGATAAGTTGAAGGCCATCGAATACTTTCAGAAGGCATTGAGAAATGCTGAAGAGATAAAATATACTCAGGGAATTACCCGGTGTTTAAATAATCTTGGAATTTGTTATAAGCAACTAGGCGATAATTCAAAGGCAATAGAGTGCTATCAAAAGGGAATAAAAATATTTGAAGCGCTGGGCAACAAGATAGAAACTGCAAACTGGTTGCAGAGTTTAGCAATGATTGATCGTGCCATTGGTAACTACGACGAGGCCATTGCTGGGCTAAATAAAGTGCTGAAAATTAGTGAAGAACTAGGTGAAAAGTCGGATGTTGCCAATACGTTGAATACTTTGGGCGTTATTTATGCTTATCGGGCAAACTATCCGCTGGCACTTGACCACTTTCAACGAGCCATGAAAATAAAAGAAGAGCTGAATGATGGTTCCTTTGTGTTTACTGGTTTAATAAATGTTGGGAATATTTACCTGTCGTTATCGGATTATCCCAACGCGCTTGAACATTTCAAAAAGGCACAAAAAATGGCCGAAGCGCAGAAGAATAGTAAATGGCTTGCAAATGCATTGGCAAACGTGGGCTACACATACCTCCAAACTAACGATTCACAGGCGCTGGAATACTTTCAAAAATCTTTAATTGCTAACGATGGAAAAGACAAGTTGGTAGTAATAAACTTACAGATATACAGCGGAGACTACTACCTGCAACGGAGCGATTATAAAGAAGCAATGGCTTATTATACAAAGGCTATAAAGTTGGCCGAAGAGCTCGGAAAACAGCGATCGGTTTGTGAAGTGTTAAGCAAAATTGGCACGGTATATATGAAACAAAAAGAGTATCCCACTGCGCTGGACTACACTCAAAAGAGCCTTGCAATTGCAGTTGATTTGAAGCTGTTGGATGCTCAAAAGGATATCAGAAACCAGCTATCAGAAATATATGCTGCTACCAACGATTATAAAAATGCCTTTGCAAACTATAAACGATACAAGGAACTTAAGGATAGCATTTTCAACGAATCGAATATAAAGAAGATTACTGGTCTGGAATACACCTATAAATTCGAAAAGGAAAAACAGGCTATTGAACTTGAGCAGCAGAAGAAGGACGTAATCCAAGTTGCAGAAAAAAAACAACAGGGAATCATTATGTTTTCATTTATTGGTGCTTTTCTGCTGGTATCGCTGCTCGCCATCTTTGTATATCGTTCCTACCGCATCAAACGCCAATCGAACATCCTGCTTACCCAACAAAAGCAGGAGATAGAGGCAAAGAATGAAGATTTGGTGCAGCTAAACGAGGAGATATCGGCTCAGCGCGAAGAGATTTCATCTCAGCGCGACGAAATAGAGGCACAGCGCGATTTGGTTGTCCTGCAAAAGGATCATATTCAAGCACAGAAGGAGAAAATTACCGATAGTATCGACTATGCCCAGCACATTCAGCAGGCACTTTTACCCTCAACCGCGTACGCTACCGCCAATCTGGGCGAACACTTTATCCTCTTTAAACCCAAGGATGTTGTATCGGGCGATTTCTACTGGTGTACCCGCATAAACGAGTATCTGATTGTAACCGTTGCCGATTGCACCGGACATGGAGTGCCCGGTGCCTTTATGAGTATGCTGGGAATCTCTTTCCTCAACGAAATAGTAGGGAAGAGGGGAGTTGTTCGGGCAAGTGAGATTCTGGATGAGCTGCGCAAGTCGGTAATTGATGCCCTACAGCAAAAATGGCAAACGGGCGAGCAGAAGGATGGCATGGATATGGCGCTGATAGTAATTAACACCCAAACGGCACAGCTTCAGTATGCCGGTGCGCAAAACCCGCTCTATATGGTAACCGCAGGCAATGAGTTGAGGGCGATAAAAGGCGACAACCAAACCGTAGCCATTAATAATGAAATGAAGCCGTTTACCAACCACGAAATAGCGTTAAGTAAGGGCGACTGCATTTACCTGGCAACCGATGGCTATCACGACCAGTTCGGTGGTCCTGCCAATAAAAAATTTAAGGGAAAGCAGATGAAAGACCTGTTTGTATCCATTTCGGAAAAACCGATGGCCGAGCAGCGAGAAATACTGCACAATGCATTTGAGAGCTGGAGAGGCAGCGGCGAACAAATTGATGACGTCACCATATTGGGGATGAGAGTCTAGTGGTAACATCAATTGGCGCAACAGCTAACGTTCCCAACTTTAAGCAAGGCGTTATGCTCAGTAAGAACTTCACCACCATTATGAGTAATAACGACGAGCAAATAAGAAGCGTTCCCGCGACGTTTGTTTTGTGGCTTAATAGTAGTTTCGCTACGCGGAAATTTCGCCGTAGGCGATTTAGTATTGTAGGAAAAGTAACCTTCAACCATTGCATGCCTCTTAGCGGTTTAACAAAATATTGCAGTAGTTTTGCGTTTCTTTAGACGGGAAGCAGTCTTAATCGCTAGAGAACCCAAGTGCATAAAAACCTCCGTCTTGTCATTTATAACGGAACGATAAAAAGAGATTGTATGATACCTAAAATAGCTAAACCATTCCTTTTTCTTATCCTGTTTGTATCGGCAGTAGCAGCATTGCAAGCACAGAGCCCCGATAAGATCATGGTAGTAATAATTGATGGCGCTCGCTATTCGGAGACACTTGGCGATCCTACCCATAGGTTTACTCCTCAAATGTGGAGCTTGGCGCAGCAAGGCACCACAATCAGTAATTTTGCTAATAACAACTATACCTATACTTCGCGAGCCATTCCTGCCCTTTGGTGTGGTGCTTGGACCGACGTTCAAAACATAAACTACCAAGGTTCAGATACTCAGCAGTCCGTTCTTCCTACTATCTTCGAGTATTACCGGAAAGATAAAAAGTTGCCATCTACCGAGTGCTACTCCATATCAAAATACCTCCCAAGTTTATGGCGTCCCAGCTACGATCCCGATTATGGGGAAAGTTATTGGCCAGCATTTCAATCCGTGGGTAGTAACGACAGCGATGCTGCAACACAGACGCAAGTGGTAATGGATCGCTATCATCCGCATTTCTTATGGGTTTACCTCGATAATGTCGATCATGAGGGCCACTCCGGAGATTGGTCCAAATACACCAGAGCGATTTTTATTGCCGATAGTATTGTGGGTGTCCTTTGGGCAAAGCTGCAAGCCGATCCTTTTTACCGGAATTCTACAACCCTTATCGTTACCAACGATCATGGACGTCACGATGATCAGCACGGAGGCTTTCAGGGACACGGTTGCAGCTGCGATGGCTGCCGGCACATTCAGTTTCTTGCAGTAGGGCCATCCATAAAGCAAAACTATGTATCGACACAGTATCGCACAATTCCCGATATGGTTGTTACTGCTTCATTCCTTTTGGGCGTTAACCCAGCAAAAGCAACGGGTAGTGTGATGCATGAGATTTTTACCTCCACTGGTATTGCCGAGGAGTCCAATCAAGATTTCCAACTTAAGGAATGTTCGCCAAATCCATTTATTAACAGCACATCCATTCGCTATTTTCTAAGCAAGCCCAGTGATGTTCAGTTGAGCATCCACTCCGTTTCGGGAGAACGAATTACACTGTTGAAACGCGAGAACCAAAATGTTGGTCTCAATTCCATCGAATGGGATGGCACAAATAATCAAGGGTTGAGGGTCAACTCCGGTATCTATTTTTACAGGCTGCAGGTTGGAAACCAAAGTAAAGCTGGGCAGCTGATCTTTTCCAGAACTGCTCATTAGCATCCATCATCATCTGTCCCTTTACTCTTTTTCACCATTCATGCTTAAACCTTTAACTTTCCCCCACCTGCACCGCATTTAATCTTGCTACCAAACTCTCCTTTAACCTTTAACCTTTCACGCACTAAGCCCTCTTTACACCATTCACTATTCACCATTCACTTCTCACGCACCAAACCCTCCTTTAACTTTTAACCCTTCACGCACTAAGCCCTCTTTTCACCTTTCACCTTTAACTTTTAACTTCTTAATACAGCCTCTCCCCAATTGCCGCCTTCAGTTTATAGAGGCTAAGGGTATAGTCTATCTTCGATTTGAGCAGCATCAGATGGCTCTCCGAAACAACGGTTGAGCCTTCGAGCAGTTCAATGTTGGTAATTACACCCGAGTCGAATCGAACCTTTGCTAGCGCATAGGCTTGGGTTGCATGCTCCAGCTGTAGCTCCGATTGAACTACCTTCTTTTGCGAAGCCATAACGTTGGCCTGCGTCTCCACTACCTCGCTCACAAGATTCCTGCGCGCAATCTCCACTTCCTGGTCGGTAACCTGAATTGCCGATTTGGCTTGAGTGCGACTGTATCGGTTGCGCTTACCATCGAACAACGGAACCTTTAAGCCAATACCCGCAACAAAGTTCATCTTAGCGGCATACTGATCGGGGATATACCCATTCTTAATGCCACCCGAAACAAAGGCGTTGAGCACGGGATTGTTTTGCGAACCAATGAGGCTATAGCGCAGCTCCATCAGCTTAACCTTCTCTCTTACCAGCTTCATCTCGTCGCGGTTTTGCATGGCAGTGGATGTAAGCGTATCGCTCTGTAGGTTGGGCATAGCAATGCTCATCTCATTCTTTACTAGTTCCACGGTTGCTTCGGGTTTTCCCAGCAGCAAGTTGAGCTGGCACACCTGCACCCGATGGGCGGTTTCGAGATCGGTTTTCTGGTTCTCGATAGCAGATATCCTTACCTGAGTGGTGAGAACCTCATACTGCGTGGCCGATCCTGTGGCCTGTTTCTTTTGGATATAGCTAAGGTGCTCATTCAGGGTGTTGAGTTGTTCCTGCTTTATCTTAATGGCCTCTTGCAGGTATACTAGGGTGAAATAGTTACCAATAACCGCCTGCGAAAGTTTCTGTTTTACCTGTTCCATTGAGCGAAGCATGATTTTCTTTCCCTGCTGCTCTAGCGAAATATTTTTCTTCGTCTTGCCAAAATCGTAAATGGTCTGATTCACGTTGATGGTGGCCGAATAGTTATCCTTGGGCATCAAGCTGAAGGTTCCCAAACCGGGTAGGGTCATTTCCGATACCGGTCCAACGCGCGAGTAGGCTGTCGTAAAGTCGACGTTGGGCAGGTAATTTGCCTCGGCAAAACCAATTTTAGCATCGGAGGCGTTAACCTCTTCTATGGTTTGCTTCACCAGCGGATGATTTTGTATCACTTCGCTAATAATACTGCTGAGCGAGAGCGAATCGGCAGATTGGGTCTCTCCTTTTGCACTTCCTGTGCAGAGTGTTCCTGCCAGCGGAAGCATGAAGAGTATGTATCGATATGTTTTACAAATCATAGGATTATGCTTTAACGGATGTCTTTTTATTTTTGGTGCGCATAATAATCACCGGCACGGCACCCAGAATGGTAATAATGGCGGCAATCAAGAAGTCGTCGTTAATTCCCTCAATGTATGCTTGTTTGGTGAGATGCGAAATTATCATATACTTGCCCTGTTGAGCAGCGGTGGCCATGCTTCCGCCCACATGTTGTTGGGCAAAGTAGGCTAGGTTGGTTGCCACGTTTTTAAACTCTTCCGATCCCGCTTGAATAGCGTTGCTAAACACCTGCATGTGAAAGTTTACACGTGTGGTAAGAAGGGTGGTAAATATTGCTACCCCGAGGCTGCCTGCCAACTGACGAATGGTATTGGTGATACCCGATGCCTGCGCCATTTTCTCTTTCGGCATGGTTAGCAACGACAGCGTGCTCAATGGTGTAAAGAGAACCCCCATGCCAAATCCTCTCAGGTAGAGCGAAGTCATAATAAAGCTATGCTCGGTGAGATACGAAAGCTGCGAGTTGAGAAAGAAGCTAAAGGCCATTATCACTACACCTATTATAATAGGCGCCTTGGGACTGAACTTATCGGAAATCTTTCCTGCAATAGGCGACATAATCCCTTGGATGATCCCCACTGGCAGAAATACTGCACCTGCCTGAACGGCCGTATAACCCATGGAGTTCTGGAGATAGAGGGGGAGCAGGAAGGTGCTTCCAAACATCCCCATGCTGAATATCATCATCACCAAGTTACCCATACCGAAGTTGTAATCCTTCAGCAGCCGTAGCTCGATGAGTGGATTCGGGATGGTGAGTTCTCGGGTGAGAAATACTGCCAAGGAAATTGCCGAGATCGCAAAGCAAATCAGGATGTAGGGTGCTCCCCATCCGGCCGAGTTGGTTGCTGCACTTCCCTCCGATAGGGCATAAAGCAATACCGGAAGAAATGTTATCACCGAAACAAAGCCGATTAAATCGAACTTTCCTATTCGTGGATTTATAAACTCCTTCTGAATAAGTATGGTGAATACCATTGCGGCTATACCAAACGGAATGTTCACATCGAAGATCAGCTGCCAGCTGAAGTGATCGATGAGGTATCCACCAATGAGCGGACCAAACGATACCGATGCCGCCGCCGAAATGGCCCAGAAACCCAGTGCCACCCCTCGCTGGTGCGGTGGGAATTCGCGCGTGATAATAGCCATGCCCAGCGGCTGTATGGTTCCTGCTCCCAACCCTTGAATGATACGGGAAAAGATAAGTGTATTCTCATCGTGCGAGATGCCGCAGAGCATGGAGCCCAACGTAAACATCATCACCCCGATAAAGTAGAGTCGCTTATAGCCAAACTTGTCGGCCAGCCAGCCAGAGGTGGGAAGCATCACTGCCATAGCGAGCATATAGGCAGTAACAACCCATTGAATCTTGTCGATTCCAACGCCAAACGATGCCATAATCTTGGGCAACCCCACGTTTACGATGGTACTGTCCAGCACCGCCATAAAAGTGCCGAGCATGATGTTGGCCAGCACAAACCATTTGTAGTTGGGGTGGCGGGGATGAAAGCTGGAATTGCGGTTGCGTAGTTTACGGCGCAACCGGTGCGAAGCAGAAACTCCTCGCATTCCTAGCGAACAATTTTAACGATTGCCGACATGCCCGATAGGATGCGGTAGTCCGATAGCTTTCCTCCATCGGCTACTCCGTCAATGGATATCTTGATTTGTACACGCTGCGTTACCTTGGTAAAGTTGCCAGAGGCATTACTGGCGGGAATCAATGCGAATTGTGCTGCCGTATTGGAACCAATGGTTGTTATCTTGCCGGTAAACGTTACACCTGGAAAGGCGTCGAGGGTAAATATGGCGGGCTGCCCAAGCTTAAGGCTTCCCATCTTCGTCTCTTCTAGGAAGATGTTGATCCATAGCTTGCGGTCATTTACAATAGTAAAGATCGATTGTCCTGCTTGCGCAATATCACCGGGCATTAACCACCGTCGCCCAATAACCCCTTCGGATGGAGCGTATAGCGTTGTATTTCCGAGCTGCGTTTTTATAACGTTAATCTGTGCACATGCACTCGCCACGGCAGCGTGGGTGCTTCTTATTTGGGCACTCGATACGGCCGCTTGCGAATGTGCTGCCTCAAGTTGAGCCTGTGCCATCTCTAAAGCCTTCTTGGCATGATCAAACTGCTCTTGCGTAATTACATCTCCTTTATGCTGAGTCTTTGCGCGGTCGAAGTCGTCTTGCGCTTTATTCAAGGAGATCTCCAGTATCTTGCTGTTCTTAATGTCGAACTGATACTTTGCTTCCGCTTGACCGATGGCCGCCTCTGCCTGCAGCTTGCCTGCAATAGCCTGATTCTTTTGAGCAATAAGATCGGTGCTGTCGAGCACCGCAATCAGCTGACCCTGCTTAACGGAATCGCCTTCCTCTACCAACTCCCGATTGATGCGTCCAAGCATCTTAGAGCTTATGGCAACATTGTCGCTATTCACGTTAGCATCATCGGTGGTAATATATTTCGTGTAGTCGATATACCAAACGATACCGCCACCAAGCACCAGTAGTATTACTAGTATAAGGGGGATATATACTTTTAAGTTCTTCGGTTTTTTTACGCGATTATTTTCCATAAATATGTTTTTTCAGTCTTGTTTTTAATGGGAATGGGAGTTCTCTTGGTAGAGTTTGTGGTAAAATGATGGTGTTGGTTTATCAGATAAACCTGTTTCGTAATTATTGTTTGGATAGGATCGAAATCAGAATATCCTTAACCTGTTGCGAGGCAACCGAAAGCTGCTCAAGTTCCTCCTCGCTCAGCAATAGAAGTTTGTCTTTTAACGATTCGGTAGATGCCATTTTAATCTTCTCGAAGTTTGTTAGCCCTTTCTTTGTGAGTGATATGTTGATAATGCGGCGATCGTTGGGATCGTTAGTTCGTGCCACATATCCTTTTTCGATTAGCTTGTCTACAATTCCGGTTATGTGCGGTTTTGGCATTGCAAGGCATTTACCAATGTCCGTCATGGAAAGAATACCGTGACGTTTCAAACTACCCATTACAAACATCCCCCCGGGCGTAATCGAACTTATGTTCCGCATAGGCTTCGAGATGCTTTTGTAGAGTAGGGGGTGAATCGTAATCAAGTTCTCGGCAATAACTTCAATCTTCGTTTTGATCACTGGAAAGGTTTGTTTTTTATAATGGTTACAAAAGTATAACTATAGTTTCGTTTTTTATCCAAAACGAAACAAAAAGTTTCTCAATTATTTTTGTTGGAGACTATATGGTTGCTGTATCGAGCATTGAGTTATTCTGATAACCTGTGTTTTATCTTCCACCAAACTCTCTTTTCACTTCTCACGCACCAAACCCTCCTTTCACTTTTCACCTCTCACCTTTCACCCCCGATAAATCGGGATCGTCGTTGCTCTCCGATTTTCACTTTCCCCCACCTGCACCGCATTCAATCTTGCTACCAAACCCTCCTTTAACTTTTAACTTTTCACCTCTCACCCCCGCAAGTAATCCCCCGCTCTGTTGTCTAAAGTAAATGTTTAGGAATCTCTTTTCTAAGGAGGCTAATCCTTTTTGAATTACTTTTGTCATAATCACTGCAACGAATAAATTAACGATACGATATATGAGATTAAAGCAGCTGTTTGTTGGAAGCGCCATCCTTATGGCAATAGGGCTCTCTTCATGTGGAGAGTCGAAGAAGCAATCTGGTGGTCCGGGTAAGGGTGGCAAAGGCCCTGTGATGGTAGATGTAATACTAGTGGAGTCGAAGACAATGGAGCGCAACCTCGTGGTGGCTGCAACCATACTCCCCAACGAGACGGTTGAGCTGCAAACCGAAACTTCCGGTAAGCTCATATCGCTAAACCTCAACGAAGGTGCGCTGGTAACTCAAGGCACGCTGCTAGCACAAATCAACGATAGCGAGATTAAGGCCAAGCTGCAAAAGTTAAAACTCGATGAGAAGCTGGCTGCCGATGACGAAGGTCGCAAGAAAAAACTGCTGGATATGAAAGCACTCAGCCAGCAAGATTACGATGCCGCGTTGAATAACCTAGAAGGAATTCGTGCCGACATCGCACTCGCCAAAGCACAGCAGGAGAAGACACAAGTTCGGGCTCCGTTTAGTGGGCGCATTGGACTTCGTAAGGTGAGCCCCGGTGCTTACGTCTCCACCAATACAACTATTGCCACGCTGGTTCAGGATAATCCACTAAAGGTGGAATTTTCGGTTCCCGAGCGTATTGCTCCTTACATAAAAAATGGTCTTCAAATAGAACTTGCAGTAGGTGAAGGGAAAGCAACACAGAAAGCCGTTGTGTATGCAACGGAATCGTCTATCGACCAGTCTACACGCTCTCTTACGGTTCGCGCCCGATGCTCAAACAACTCAGGAAGAATTCTTCCCGGATCGTTTGCAAAAGTGTCATTGAGTTTTCAGAATCTGCCCAATATGATGGCTGTTCCTCCACAGGCACTCTACCCAACGTTGAATACTCAAAATGTGTTTATCCTTAAGAATGGAGTGGCCAAGTTAACTCCTGTGGTGCTAGGTGATAGAACATCCACCGAGGTAGAGATTTCATCGGGTATTAGCGTTGGTGATTCTCTGATTATCTCCGGTCTCAATACCATAAAAGATAGCATGGCAGTTAAGGCAATAGGGGCAAAAGGTAGTAAACCATCGAAAAAGAGTAAGTAACAATGAATATATCTTCACTAAGTATTAACAGGCCTGTATTGGCCTCGGTAATATCAATTGTTATATTGCTCTTTGGAGCAATCGGGTTTTCCTACCTTGGCGTTCGGGAATATCCTAGCGTTGATCCTCCAATTGTTTCGGTTTCTACCTCTTACACTGGAGCCAACTCCGATGTAATGGAGGCGCAAATTACCGAACCGCTCGAAGCATCTATCAACGGTATTGCCGGTATTAAATCGATTACCTCCAGTAGTTCCGACGGCCGTAGCAACATCACCATCGAGTTTGATCTTGGAATGGATATGTCCGATGCGGCAAACGACGTTCGTGACCGTGTGTCCCGGGCCATTCGTAACCTTCCTCCCGATGCCGATCCGCCCATTGTAACTAAGGCCGATGCAAACTCTGATCCTATCATGTCGCTCACCATACAGAGTAGCAAGCGCGATCTGCTGGATCTTACGGATATTGCAAATAACGTAATCAAGGAACGGCTCCAAACTGTTCCCGGTGTAAGCGGAATTAATATTTGGGGCGAGAAGAGATATGCCATGAGGTTATACTTGGATCCTAAAAAGTTGGCTGCATATGGCATTACTCCGTCTGATATTAAAACCGCCCTGTCGCGTGAGAATATTGAGTTGCCCACGGGTCGTGTTGAGGGCTATTTTACCGATTTGTCTATCCGCACGCTCGGCCGGCTTGAGACACCAACCGAATTCAATAATCTAATTATTAAGGAGAAAGACGGTGTTGCAGTAAAGATGCGCGACATTGGTAGAGCCGATTATGCTCCTGAAAATGAGCGTTCCACTTTAAGAGGGAATGAATTAATCCCTATGGTTGGGGTTGCTATCAGCCCGCAGCCAGGTTCCAACTATATCGCTATCGCCGATGAGGTTTATAAGCGAATGGATCAGATCAAGAAAGAGCTCCCGACCGATATTGTGGTAACCAACGCCTTTGATTCTACTATATCAATTCGCAAAGGGATCACCGAAGTAGAAGAGACTATTTTGTTGGCTTTTGGTCTTGTAATTTTAGTAATTTTTATCTTCCTCCGGAGTTGGCGAACCACCCTTATTCCAATGGTGGCGATTCCAATATCGCTTATTGGATCATTCTTTGTTATGTATATTGCCGGCTTCTCCATCAATCTGCTATCACTCTTAGGAATTGTGCTGGCAACCGGATTGGTGGTGGATGATGCTATTGTGGTGCTCGAGAATATCTACTCGAAAATTGAGCAGGGGATGGATCCCTATAAGGCAGGTCACAAAGGGAGCCATGAGATTTACTTCGCTATTATCTCTACCACTATTACGCTGGTTGCCGTATTTATGCCCATTCTATTTCTTCAAGGAATTACTGGAAGGTTGTTCCGCGAGTTCGGTATGGTTGTAGCCGGGTCAGTTCTAATTTCGGCGGTGGTATCGCTTACGCTTACCCCCATGATGTGCTCTCGAATGCTAAAGGGAACGCATAAGCGCGAGGGGCGTATACTGGGCCCTATTGGACGTGGAATAGATAGATTGTCAGAGAGCTATGGTCGCTCACTCGATAAGTTTATAGGGAAGCGATATCTTGCCTATGTTGTAATGGCCATTTCCCTTCTTATTTTTGTTTTTGTGGGCAGGCTTATTCCTTCCGAATTGGCTCCAATGGAGGATAAGAGCCGTTTTAGCATCTCTGCTACTGCTCCTGAAGGAACTTCATTTGAGGCAATGGATGGCTACATGAAAGAGTTAGCCGCCTACGTTGATACGATTTCAGAGAAGAATGCAATAATAGCACTGACCGCTCCTGGTTCAGGCAGCAGCAACAGCGGCTTCGTTAGGGTAATGCTGAAGCAACCCAACGAGCGCATGCGCACCCAAGCGGACATTGCCGATCAGGTGTCGGCTTACCTAAAGGGCAAGCCATTTGCACGGGCATTTGTTACCCAGGATCAAACCATCAGCACCGGCAGGGGCGGTGGTTTGCCTGTTCAGTTTGTGGTGCAGGCTGTAAACTTCGAGAAACTGAAAGAGGCTGTTCCTCTGTTTCTGTCCAAGGCACAAGCCGATGGTCGTTTTCAGGTAGTGGACGTTAACCTTAAGTTTAATAAACCGGAGCTGGTAGTTAGCATCGATCGCGATAAAGCCCGTGCTTCAGGAATTACTGTTGTCGATATTGCGGAGGCGTTGCAGCTCTACTTCAGCGGTCAGCGGTATGGCTACTTTATTAGGAATGGGAAACAATACTATGTGATAGGACAAGCCGATAGGCAATTCCGCGACGATCCTTCCGACTTGTTAGGGATATACCTTAGATCCAGTAGTGGTAAACTGGTGGATTTGGGTAGCTTGGTAACTACCTCGGAACAGAGTATTCCTCCGCAACGATACCGTTACAACCGATACGTTGCAGCTACCTTTAGCGCATCGCTGGTTCCCGGCTATACTCTTGGACAAGGAATTGACGCAATGCGCGAAATATCTAAATCAACGCTCGACGATACCTTCTCCACAACGCTTACCGGAACATCTCAACAGTTTGAGGAGAGTTCCAACAGTATTTTCTTTGCCTTTTTTCTTGCACTGGTGTTGGTGTATCTTGTTTTGGCTGCTCAGTTCGAAAGTTTCCGCGACCCGCTTATTATCATGTTTACGGTGCCGTTGGCCCTGGCTGGTGCTATTCTTTCGCTATGGATATTTGGCCAGACGTTAAACATCTTTAGCCAAATTGGAATTATTGTGCTGGTGGGTATTGTTACCAAGAATGGAATTCTAATTGTAGAGTTTGCTAACCAGAAAAAGGAGCAAGGAATGAACCGTATTGAAGCTGTTCAGTTTGCTGCTCGTCAGCGGTTACGCCCCATCCTAATGACCAGCTTGGCAACTATGTTTGGAGCACTGCCAATTGCGCTGGCACTTGGTGCTGCTTCCACTAGCCGTGCGTCCATGGGTATTACCATTATTGGTGGATTGCTCTTTGCGCTTATTCTCACACTCTATGTGATTCCTGCGCTCTACACCTATATTTCAACTGTAAAGCCAAATGTTATTAGCCATGAAGAGTAATATGTCTTCTCTAAAATATATAATACTGATGATGTTGCTACCGATGATAGCAACCGCACAGGATACGCTCACCTTGAACGATGCCCTGCGCATGGGGCTTGAGAGCAACTTCTCCATTCGTATTGCTCGCAACGATGCTTCCATTGCCAAGAATAACAGCTCGCTTGGAAATGCTGGGTTTCTTCCAAAGGTTGATGCTACAGGAAGTGCAACGCAATCGAGTATGGATATAAAGCAAGACTTAGCCAACGGTACATCTGTTGAGAGCAATGGCTACAAAACGCAAGGATTGAATGCCGGCGTGCAGCTTGGCTGGACGCTATTTGATGGCTTTGCCATGTTTGCTAACCGTGAGCGGCTTTCGCTGCTCCGCGACTTAGGCGACCTTAGCGCACAAATAGCGGTTGAAGATGTTTCGGCTTCCATAATTATTTCGTATTGCACCATTGTGCAGGAGCAAAAGTTGCTTGAGAACTATAAGGAGATACTTAGCCTTTCGCTGGAGCGGTTAAGCGTGGCTCGCCAAAAGGCCTACATTGGTTCTGGTTACCAGCTGGCCACTATGCAGGCCGAGGTCGATTATCGTGCCGACTCGTCGCAGCTGCTTTCGCAGCAGAGTAAGATTGCCAACCTGAAGGTAGAACTGAATAAAACGCTAGGAAGAGCTCCCGAAACTCAATTTGAGGTGGAGCGTGCTGTTCCAACAGCGCAGGCAATTGTGCTCGACGATATTTACACAAAACTCGATGCGCAGAACAAGGATTTGATGGTGGCCAAACTCAACCTTCGGATAAAGGAGGTTGCCGTAAAGGAGGCTAATGCAGCTCGCTACCCAAGGGTAACGCTGTCGTCGGCCTATACTTT
The DNA here is from genome assembly GCF_900096565.1 of Williamwhitmania taraxaci. Lineage (NCBI taxonomy): Bacteria > Pseudomonadati > Bacteroidota > Bacteroidia > Bacteroidales > Williamwhitmaniaceae > Williamwhitmania > Williamwhitmania taraxaci. The sequence continues at coordinate 20,484 of NZ_FMYP01000036.1, read as the reverse complement.
TTCGCGAAGCGAAACACCATCCGGAACCACCGAAGTGTATCGGAGCCTTGGTCCATCGTTCGGACTGGGTGCGTCGGTTACCCTTTTCAACGGAATGAATGCTAATCGAAATGTAAAAAACGCACGGTTGCTTAGGGAGTCGCAGGAGATTCGTTCTACTCAAACAATTATTGATGTTAGGGGTGAAGCGTTGAAATACTACAACGACCTTACTCTTGCTATTGCGTTGGTTGAAGTGGAACAAAAATCGACCGATTTGTCGAGAACCAACGTTACTGTGGCCCTCGAAAAGTATAAGATTGGAATGATTAGCGACCTTGAGTTGCGCGACGCTCAAACTCGTTTGCTTAACTCTGAATACCGCTACCTAAATGCTCAGCTAAAGGCTAAAACAGCCGAGGTAAACTTGCAGGTGCTTATGGGGGCAATTGTTGTGAAAAGTGAATAGTGAAAGGAAGGCCTTGTGCTTGAGAATTCAATTTGGATATGAAAGAAAAGCGTGGGCGATTTGTCCGCGCTTTTTTGTTGTGCGCCACACTCAGCAGCATTGCTGCGAACTATTTGTAGAATAGTAAAGGTTATTAACCAATGGCGGCGCGCACTGCTGCGGTAAAATGCAATTGTCATTGTTGCGCCGCCTTCTTCACACCCAATAATAGAGCACACCTAAAGTTTATAGCCTCTCTTTGCTCTTTTTCATATTTTTTTGCACCTTAGCCTACCATTAAATCAACCTATACTATGAACACCTACACTCGAACCCAAGCCCTCGAACTGCTCCATAAGCACGTATCCAACCCACGTATGATTGCTCATAGCCTCGCTTCGGAAGCGGTGATGCGCGCCTTAGCCATTAAACTGGGCCGCGATGAGGAGAAGTGGGGCATGGCCGGACTGCTTCACGACATTGATATCGATATTTGCGACAACGACATGTGCCGCCATGCCAACATGGGTGCCGATATGCTGCTGGAACTGGGCTTCGATCCCGAGATTGCCGAAGCCATTCGGATGCACAACGAGAGTGCGGTGAACCGAACCCGAACCACCGAGTTTGAACACGCCCTTGCCGCCGGCGAAACCATTACAGGCCTCATCTTTGCCACTGCCTACGTTTACCCCGAAAAGAAAATCTCGGTGGTTAAGGCCAAATCGATTGTAAAGCGCATGAAGGAGAAAGCCTTTGCCGCCTCGGTAAGGCGCGAAAGCATTCTGGAGTGCGAGCTCATTGGAGTCCCCATGGCCGACTTTGCACAGCTCTCCATTGATGCGCTGGTGCCAATTGAGGAGGAGTTGGGGTTTTAAACAGAAGAAGTTAAAAGAATGGGATGAAGTTTAAGAAGGTGGACGAAGGGTGCATCATTTCTTTGCAGATTACCAAATCATCTCTGTGTAAAAACTCCGTGTTCTCTGTGGTTAAATTTTTATTCTACCTAATAATGAGAAATGCGCCATATACTATTCCTTATACTTACATCATTCTGTTCAATATTAACTTAGCCCCTTTACTGGAGTAGTGAAATTTCCTATATTTGAAGAAAAAAATCATGAACATAGAAGCAAGAAAACTGAGTCTTGTTCAAGAGTTCCTGCGGGTTTCGGACGAAGAGGTTATTGCTAAACTCGAGCAAGTGCTTCGTGATGAGCGAAAGAAGAAGTTGGAGAAGGAGTTGAGCCCCATGACCATGGAGGAATTCTATGGAATGATTGATAAATCAGAGGACGATATTAAAGCAGGCCGAGTTAGCGAAGCCAGAGAACTACTTAAAAAGGTCGACAAATGGAAGTAAAGGTCCTTTGGTCCGATACTGCACTAGGTCAACTTGAAGATATTTACTCCTATTACAAAGAAAAAGCAAGCCCTACGGTAGCTCGGAAGATAGTCAAGAAATTAATTGAAGTGTCATTAATTCTTGAGTCAAATCCGATGGTTGGTGTTTTGGAACCCCTGCTTAAGGGTAGAGTTTATGGAAAGGAGTATCGATTTTTAGTTGAAAAAAATTACAAGATCATCTACTGCTTTAATGCGAATATTGTTGAGGTTATGGCTGTTTTCGATGCCAGACAAAATCCTGAAAAGCTTAAAGCGTTGACGGATTAGGATTACTTTTAATTGCTTATTTGCTGTATGAGTGATAACCGTAATACTTTTATGATATGGCTCCATACTATACCGACGATGGCGTGGAATTAAATCCAGACCTATTTCCCAAACCACAGTTGTGCTTCTCCTGTGCAAAGGACGATGATCCCAACGAGGAGATCTTATGCAATCTTACTCGACTCGACGAAAATGAGGCGCCGGAATTTATCTGTTTTGCCTATGAAAACAAATACAAGAAATAGGTTGGTATAGCTAAGAGACAAGAAGGTTTAATCACATAGCGCACAAAAAATAGCACACTGAGATTCACAGAGTCGTTCTAATAATGTTTTGTTTATACCTATTAATTTGACGCAAAATCAACTCTGTGTTCCTCTGTGTAGAAACTCCGTGGTCTCTGTGGTTAAATTTTTATTGTAACTAACAATAAGAAATGCGCTATATACTATCCATTGTCTTTATACTTGCCTCATTCTTTTCCTCCTTTACCCAGAATAATGTCCATTATGGCGAACGAAATCTAGAAGGCAACAAACTCGCCATTTACTACGACAGGGAAGGCACCATTTATCCAGATTATTTCATCGCCAATGCATCGTTGGAGCGGAGTGGCTCGTCGCTGAAGATGTGGTATGCCGGTAACTCGGAGCAGTTTTTGGAAGTGGCAAGGCACTATGGATGCCGCTTTGCAGAATACAGTGCGGGAAACATAAAGATATTGAACGACTCTATCGTTACGGTTAACTGTCGCAAGATTAACTTACAAAAAGGAAACTTCAACTCCGCCACCTTCCTGGTTCACGGATTTCGGAAGCCATTTGTAGCCATTAATGGCGATTACACTTCCGGTCGCGATTTCGCCATCATGGAGAAAAACATCAGCGACTTAGGTAAACGCAACGAGTGTTTTGTAGAGGTTTACTGGGATGCCTTTTACGGTTGTTGCTTCACCGCTAATGTTATGGAGAATGAAAAGTTGTTCCATCTCTTCGATCAAGCGCAAGCCGCAGCAAAACTGGTTGGCGCTAGTTTTCGTGAAGTTTTAAGCAGGACCACGTTCGATACCATTAACCTCTACTCCCACAGCTTGGGAGCCCAAGTGGTCGCACAGTCTCTTTTCAATGTTGTGGGGTGTGCCGCTCCAACGCCTTCGAATGCTCGGGTGAATATCTGCATGATTGCTCCTGCCATTTCGGGTGTCGAAACGTTTAGGTATTACTACAGGCGGAACACCGACTTTGATTATCGCAGCAACGATAACTACCGGTTAGCCATTGTCTACAATAATAACGATTTTGTCTTGCTGAAAAGAGACAATAAGTTTGGTTGGTTTGGCCCGGGTCCCTACGGGCACGGCAACACTTCGTTGGGCTGTAACTATCACCACACGGCAACCAAGTTGGAGGCTTACTTCCTTACGGAGTATCGGCAATCCAGCATCAGGACATTCGACCTGTCCTTGGTGGGGAAATGCCACCATGTGCGTTGCTATTGCGCTGGTGCAAATCTGCTGGAGGCCATTCGACACATAATGATGTAGCAGATTTTGACTTGTTTTTGCTTTCTAATTTTAGCCTTTGTTTCTGAGTTCATACAGCAATACACGAAAAGGTTGAGGGAGGTTTATTCCGAATTGGTTATAAGTTTGTGGAGAGCCCCGGACTTTACCTTAAGTGTATGCGATATGCTCACTTGTTAAAGGAAACTTACTTCTGTTCTGAGTTATTTGCCTCTATTGCCGAAGTGGTTCCAAGGATGCTGTCTTCACTGCGACTCCGGCATTGGATGATGGTCTTTAAGAAAAGAGAGGCTGCCGTGGAGGCAGCCCCTCTTGATTATTTAATGGAGAGATTTTTTAGTTCAATCGCTCGATCCCAGTTGTCGTATATGTTCCGTAGGTCCTCTTCGGTGAGTTTACTAGCAGTAATAGATTGTGTGGCAAGACTCAACGTTGCTTGGTCGAATGTGAAGGCTGTGGCTTGTTCTTGGTCCGAAGTGTCAATGATTTTCTGCATAGCGTCTAATCCCTGGAGTGCAGTCATGCCTGATAGTACGGCAACATAGGCCGACTTGTAACTCTTCTCCGTTATAAACCCATTTTGTTCAAGCGCCTCAGGTATCTCAGCTTGTTCTAGATCTCTTATGGCCTCAGTTGCGGCAATAAGTTGTTCAATGGTTTCGCTCATTATTTTGGGCTGGCCAGTGGCAAACGATTTCTCCACTTGTTTAATGGCTTCGGTGGGATAGTTTTCCGGTTTATCAAAGTTACTAGTCCTGCTTAGTTCATTGGCAGCTTTCTCGAAATCGGCAGCTGCTTCTTGGGCTAATCCTTGATAGTTCTTAATCATCTCATCGGCTTTATTTTCGGTGAATCCAGAAAACGACCTCACGGCCAAGGCGGTAATAAGGCCTACTATGATGAGAAGCAATAAAATTCCTCCGAGTACAAAGGCTATGATTTTTGTGGTTTTCTCATTGCCTTTTAGCGCAATGGTTACTCCAAGGTAGAGCAGGTAGAGTCCATAAATATTTATGCACAGGTTAATAATAGTGCTGAGTTCTGCATTAATACCCACGAGAAATGAGAGCGCTGCATTAATGGGGAAAAGAGCCATGAGAGAAGCTGATACGCGTAAGCATGCTTCAAACTCCTTGTTCCCCTCAGTAATGGCTGCGATAATTAGCACGATAACTCCACCAATGAATACGCCAATAACCGCACCAATCACTGCACCGAAGAGCCCTCCAACGCCTACCATTCCTCCAAAGTAGCCATACCTGCCGCCTCCAAAATGTAGTAATCCCCATATTAGATATAGGAGGCCGGCAACCGCCCCGTATATTAATGCCTTGATTACTGGTTCGGCGAGTCCTCCTTCGGTTTTCATCGTAGAGAAGTAGCCCTTGGGATTCACAAGTGTTTCTTTCCATTCGCTAATAAATAACGAAAAATCGAACCCTTTTTGTTCCATACTTTTTTCTTCCATGGTAGTAGATTTTAAGTGGGTTATGTTGTTTGATTACCATAAAGTAGGTGGAAAGTGTGCCGATTGTGAATTTCATTCTCCCGCGAGAGTTTGATCTTCCTGCTTTTGTCGTCGGGCAACTTCCTCTTTCAACCAAATGTCGGATAAAAATCAATACGAATCAAGTAGTTGAGTAGAAAATTTATAGCGATTCTTGTGATTGTAACCGAAAGAAAAGGGTTAACGTATGATTGCTTTACCGCGTAAATGCAGTAGTTTTAAGTCGTAATTGTGGTTAAGGTATGCTCGATTTTAGATTAAAGGTTTTTCAGTGCGTTGCCCATAACTTGAGTTTTACAAAGGCATCCAACGAGATGTTTGTAACTCAGCCTGCCATCTCGAAGCATATTAAGGAGTTGGAGTCGGAGTTTGAAGTAAAACTCTTCAATCGAAGTGGAAATAAAATATCGCTCACTTCGGCGGGTGATATCCTGCTTTCCTACACTGAGCATATCCTTTCCCTCCATAATGAAATGAAGTTTGAGATTAGCCAACTTACCACAAACCTAGCGGGTAGTATTAGGATAGGAGCCAGCACGACTATCGCACAGTATGTGATTCCAGCAGCTTTGGCACAATTCCACGAACGCTATCCCGACATTAAGCTCAGCCTTATCACCGGAAATACTGAGTATATTGAGAAACGTCTTCTTAAAAACGAGATAGATGTTGGTATTGTTGAGGGCAAACCTACCAACTCGGATATTCGCTACTCCTCTTTTCTGAATGATGAACTGCTCGTGTTTGCTTCGGCTCTAAATGCCAATGTGCCCAATTCAATATCAAATGATGAGTTTGTGAATCTCCCACTGGTGCTACGCGAGAGAGGATCGGGAACATTGGAAATTATCGAAAGTACACTGCAACAGCATAAGGTTAGCCCAAAACAGCTTCGCGTGTTGATGTATTTAGGCAGCACTGAGGCCATCAAATCGTTTGTTAAAACGGGTAAAGGTGTTGGTATTGTTTCTCGGTTTGCTATTGAGCAGGAGTTGGCGAGCAATGTTTTTATGCGTATAGCTACACCGAATATTAAGTTTTATCGCCAATTTTATTTTATTTCCCCTAAAGGACCTGAATCCATTGGTCTTTCAAAGTTGTTCTTGAATTTTATTCAGAAACACTATAACCTATAGCTATCGGATATGAGTTTTTATGATTTGACTGCTGATCGTAACTGTGTTACGTTTGTGGCGATCAAATGCTATCGAAATGAATGCTCCCAGGATTATCTACATTGCGGCAATAGCCGTTTGCGCGCTACCTTTTATTGATACTCCAATTGCCCTGCTCTTAGGGATTTTTTTGGCACAAACGGTTCACCATCCTTTCCCTACGTTCAGTAAAAAACTAACTCGAATACTGCTACAGGCCTCCGTGGTGGGGTTGGGTTTTGGGATGAATGCGATAGAGGCGTTTGAGGTGGGAAAGCAAGGCCTTCTATTTACGGTGTTTTCAATTGTCACAACCATTACGTTGGGGTTGTTCCTTGGGCGTAAGTTAATGGTTGAGCGCAATACATCTTACCTAATTTCTACCGGGACGGCGATTTGTGGGGGTAGTGCCATCGCTGCCATCGCATCGGTTATAAAACCAAACGAAAAGCAAATTTCCACGGCCTTGGGAACCATTTTCATTTTAAACTCCCTGGCCCTTTTCCTTTTTCCATGGATTGGACATTTGCTTCATCTCACACAGCATCAGTTCGGGGTGTGGGCGGCCATTGCCATTCACGATACCAGCTCGGTTGTGGGGGCAGCCCAAAAGTATGGGGCAGAAGCATTGCAAATAGCCACTACCATAAAACTCGAGCGCGCCTTATGGATAATTCCAATATCGATTATTACCGCTTTTGCATTTAAACGAGAATCGAAAAAAGTCCAGATACCTTACTTTATCTTTCTTTTCGTTTTGGCAATGATAATCAATACTTTTATCCCTTCAATACATGAGGTGTCTTCAGTTATCGTGATGCTATCGAAGGTGGGGCTAAAAATTACCCTGTTCCTTATCGGATCGGGACTGACCAAAGACCTTGTGGTATCGGTAGGCGTGAAACCATTCGTGCAAGGAGTAGTTCTTTGGTGCTTCATTTCGGTAATTTCTTTGGTAGTTATTTTCAATACATTACTATGAGTCAGTGGAAGGTAAATGTTGAAGCCAAACTAAAGCGCTTGCTTTCGATGCCGATGGTAGATCCTTCGCTTACGGACTTGTTTCGCACATTCTTTTGGATTGGGCTTACAGCCTTTGGTGGGCTCGCCATCACGGCCCATGTCCGTAAGCATATTGTGGAAAAGAGAAGATGGCTTAGCGCTTCTACTTTCGATTCAGGACTGGCTCTCTGCCAGCTGATTCCGGGAGCCATCGTCATGCAGCTGGCTGCCTACATTGGGTTGAAGATAAGGGGGCTTCGCGGTGCAGTTGTCTGCTTTGTTGGGTTTGGGCTTCCTGCATTTCTCATCATGATTATCCTTTCGGTCATCTATAAACATTCTAAAAACATTGAGGGTGTCGAGGTCATTTTAGGTGGGTTGAGGGTGGTGATTGTTGCTATTGTTGCCAATGCAGCGTATATATTTGGTAAAAAGAACTTTCACCAGATCAATGATTGGGCAATTGCTGGGGTAGCAGCTACCCTGTTCCTTACCAAGTTGCATCCTGCACTTGTGTTGATAGTGGCAGCACTGTTAGGCTTACTCCTTACCAAAAAGGAGTTAGAGATACCCATGAAGATTGTCGGGATAAAAACGGGTAGGTTTTTTCTTTGGCTTCTGCTAGCCGTGGTGACTAGTGCAACGATTCTCTTCTTTGTCAACAAAGAATACTTTACGCTGGCAACCATTATGCTGCGCATCGACCTCTTCTCTTTCGGCGGAGGATTGGCCGCAATGCCCATTATGTATAACGAACTGGTGGATTTATTTGGATGGTTTAGCGAGCAGGTCTTCATGGACGGTGTTATTCTTGGTCAGGTGACTCCCGGCTCCATCATTATTTCGGCAACCTTTTTTGGGTATATGCACTTCGGATTTTGGGGTGGGATTCTTGCTACGGTATGCGTGTTTACTCCTTCATTTCTTATTCTTATGGGTATTATCCCATTTTTCGATAAGTTAAGATCCTATCCACAATTCAATAAGGTGATAAACGGAATCCTTTGTTCGTTTGTTGGTTTGCTCGCAATAGTAACTTACCGTTTTGCCCTAGGTATACATTGGAATATCGGTAACATCCTTTTCACTCTGGTGGCATTTGTATTACTGATGCGAAAAGTGGATGTAATTTGGATTGTTCTTGGCGGTGTGGTCATGGCGCTGGTGATGAGTTGGATTTGAAAGGATGAACGCGTCAGTAAATAATTCTGAACTCTGTTCTTACTGGGTTAAATCTCTGCACGCATTGGGCGTATTATATAGCTACACCCAGTATTCATACAACTAAAGTTCTCCAACACCCAGAATATAATTTGTAACGGATACTATTTAATTACCTTTGCAAAAAGAATGTGCTGTCGAATTGAAACATTGGATTAATATAATTGCGCGATACTCACTATTGTTACTCTTTCTGGGGTATTACGGGAGTATAACGTTATTTATTCATACCCATCACATTGAAAATGGAGTAACGATTGTTCACTCCCATCCATTTCACTCTGGATCTGATAAAGAACCAGTCAATCATCATCATACTTCAAACGAGTATGTCCTGATTCAGCTCTTAACAACTTTTTTAGCTGTAGTTTCATTCTTTGCATTTTCAATTGAAGTTGTAAAGGTTACATTTCGAAGAGTTGTTTCTCAAAAGAATGATGACAATTTTTCCTGTTTCACCTATTTGTGCTCGAATGGATTGCGAGCACCTCCCTTTAAATACACCTGCTGATTGATGAAAGTTAATTTCATCTGATTATTCAAATTGTTGTTTGCAATTTAATTGTGAGCAAGGAATCGTGTATTTAAAATTTTAAGCATGAATAAGATATTTACGGTTTGCATCGCTGCGTTAGTATTCGCAGCATGTAACCCAACTAATGAGTCAATTGAGAAAGTCGATTATAATGTTGGTGCCGATACTGTAACTATAGCCGATGGCTCACCAATTCTACGGAAGCTAATTACTCAAAAAGTAAAAACTCGATCATATTCGTTTGATCTAACTACGTCTGGCACTGTAAATGCAATCCCCAATAACTATGCATTAATTGCAGCTCCATTTGCAGGGCGAGTAACTAAGTGTTTTGTGCGCCTTGGTCAAGAGGTAAATGCGGGCACTCCTGTTTTCGAAATCAGCTCTCCTGCTTATTTTGAAACAGGAAAGGCTTACTATCAAACCAAGGAAGAGATGGATTTGGCCTCGAAATTCTTAAAACGGCAAAAGGATTTACTTAATAAAGGAGTTGGCGTTCAGAAGGATCTCGAGGAGGCTCAGGTATGTTATGCCATCAAGACGCAAAATTTCGAAAATGCGGTAGCCAGCCTTAAGGTATTTCAAGTGGATACATCCAGTTTAGTATTAGGCCAGCCGTTGATAGTCCGTTCGCCCATAAAAGGAACGATCGTTGAAAACACTATTGTAATAGGTCAATATATTAAGGACGATTCCGATCCGGTCGCTACAGTTGCTGAACTTAGTAAGGTTTGGGTTGCTGGTCAGGTAAAAGAAAAGGACATTCGCTATATCAGCGATACTGCAGAAGTGGGGATAACCTTAATCTCATTCCCTGAAAAAAACATTAAGGGTAAGATTTACCATATTAATTCTATTATCGACGAGGATACTCGATCGGTGCAAGTTCTTATTGCCTGCGATAATAAGGAAAAGATAATGAAGCCTGGGATGTATGTTACTGCAAAATTTGCGCATATCATCGAAAAGGCGATTGTTGTTCCGCTTAAAGCAATTTTTCAACGGGATGATGTGAGTTATGTTTTTGTGCATCTAGCTGGAAATAAATATCTCAAACAGAGAATAGAGACGATAACTGAGGATAAGGATAGTGCAATTGTTAAATCGGGGCTGAATACCGGCGATGAAATAATTGTCGATGGTGGTTTCTACTTACTGGAAGAAAAATAAACGGGCATGAGAAAAATTATTAGCATATCGGTGCAGCACCGATGGATAATGGCTTCCCTGTTTGTTTTGTTGGGTTGCTTTGGATACTACTCGTGGCAGCAACTTGCCATTGATGCTTATCCCGATATTGCCGATGTTACCGTACAGGTAATTACACAAGTACCGGGTTTGGCGGCTGAGGAGGTGGAACAACAAATTGCGATTCCTATCGAGCGCGCTCTAAATGGATTGCCTGGGTTGGTTACCATGCGTAGCCGAAATACGTTTGGAATTTCATCCATATTGCTAGTTTTTAAAGATGGGGTCGACGATTACTGGGCGCGACAGAGAGTTCAGGAACGATTAGCCGATGTAGAGTTGCCATTTGGAGCAAGCCCTGGTTTGAATCCATTAACGTCCCCTACTGGTGAAATTTACCGTTATATTATTGAAGGCAAAAATCACGACTTACGCGAACTTACCGATTTAAATAAATGGGTAATCATACCAAGTCTGAAGCAGGTTACTGGAGTTGCCGATGTCAGTAACTTTGGTGGAATAACCACGCAATTTCAGATCGAACTTAACCCTACAAAGTTAGAGCAATATAAATTGTCGCTTTCGGAGGTTACCGATAATATCATGAAAAACAACGCAAATGCCGGTGGCAGTATGCTTAACCGTGGCGATTTGAGCTATGTGATTCGAGGTATCGGTTTAGTGAAAGATCTGGCTGATTTAGGCAAGATCGTAGTAAAAACGGAGAAGGGCGTACCTGTATATCTGAATGATATAGGAACGTTAAAGTATGGAACGCTCGAACGCAAGGGTGTTATTGGTTATACCGATAAGAAGCGCGATTATCCTGAAAGTGTCGAGGGAATTGTACAGCTTTTAAGGGGTCAAAATCCTTCGACTGTTTTGGATGGAATTCATAAAAAAGTGGAAGAGTTAAATACTTCTATACTGCCTAAGGGAGTTACAATTCATCCTTTTATGGATAGAACCACGTTGGTGGATACTACCCTGAATACCGTTTCGCATACGCTGCTTTTTGGAATGTTATTAGTCCTTTTCATTCTTATCCTATTTCTGGGCAGTTGGCGTGGTGCCCTAATCGTGGCTATTACTATTCCTTTGGCGCTACTGATTTCCTTTATCCTGATGCAACTCACTAATATTCCCGCGAATCTGCTCTCGCTTGGGGCAATCGACTTCGGGATTATTATTGAAGGAGCCATCATTACCATGGAAACAATTCTCAAAAAGAGGGAAGATCATCCGGAATTGGAGTTGGATTCACAATCCATAGTCGAACGGGTTTTTGAAGTGGCCAAACCGGTATTCTTTTCTACGATAATTATTATTACCGCTTACCTTCCGTTGTTTGCCTTCGAAAGGATTGAGAAAAAACTTTTCACCCCAATGGCATTTACGCTGGGTTTTGCATTGATCGGTGCATTGCTGGTTGCACTGCTTTTAATTCCGGGGTTAACCTATGCCGTTTACCGGAAACCTCAAAAGACCTATAAAAATCGATGGCTGGAAAAGCTTACGTTGAAATTTTCCGGGCATACAAAAGTAATATTGAGCAAGCCTAAAAAGATATTTATTCCATTGGTGTTCATTGTTGTTACTTCGGTTGTCCTTTCTTTCACCGTAGGTAAGGATTTTCTTCCCAATCTCGATGAAGGTTCGCTCTGGCTTCAAGTGCAACTCCCGCCAGGAATTACGCTCGAGAAGGCGAAAGAATTGAACGATAGCTTAAGAAATCATATAATAAGATACGATGAGGTAACCTATGTGATGACCCAGACCGGTAGGGATGATGCAGGTACTGAGCCATTCTCCAAGTCGCATGTTGAAAGTTCAATAGGGTTAAAGCCTTATAGCGAGTGGAAAAACGGCAAAACAAAATCGGATCTGATTGATGAGTTAAAGCACGATATTGAGAAAATGCCAGGCTATACCGTAGGGTTTTCGCAACCCATTATCGATATGGTTATGGATCAAATGGCCGGTTCACACAGCGATTTGGCGGTGAAAATATTTGGTAGTGATATTAAGGAAACCCGGCGGATTACCGAGGATGTTTTACGAACCATTAAAAAAATTCCCGGTGCCGAAGATTTAATTATTGATCAAGAACCGCCTGCGCCACAATTGGTTATTAATGCCAATCGCGATAAAATAGCAATGTATGGTCTAAATGTATCGGATGTTGCTGAGCTTATCGAGGTTGCCATTGGAGGCAAAGCAATATCACAAATTTTCATCGACAACAAGGTTTATGATATTACATGCCGGTACGATGAGGAGAGTCGCAATACACCCGAAAAAATTGGCAACTTAATGCTGACTTCATCTACGGGTGCTAAGATACCTTTATCGCAGGTGGCCGATGTTGTTCTTACCACAGGCGCAAGCACCATTGCACGAGAGATGAATAAGCGATATATCGCTGTAAGCGTTAATCTGAGGGGTACGGATCTCACCTCGTTTCTTAAGCAGGCCAAGGAAAAGATTGAAAAGGAAGTTGCGTATGACCATGAGAAGTATAGCGTGGAATGGGGTGGTCAATTTGAGAACCAAAATCGCGCCTATGCCCGGTTAGCTCTGATTGTTCCTCTTGCATTGGCCGTTATGTTCCTACTGCTTTTTGGAGCTTTTGGTAAGATACGGCAAGCTGCGGTGCTTATGGGCGTAATTCCATTGGCATTGTTTGGTGGTATGATTGCCTTGAATGTACGGGGGATGACCTTGAATGTATCGTCGGCAGTCGGTTTTATAGCGTTGTTTGGCGTTTCCATACAAAATGGGGTGATTATTTTTTCGCGTATAAATAGTTTACGCAAGCATGGCATGCAATTAAAGGAGGCCGTTGCAACTGGGGCGCGTCATTGTTTTAGGCCGGTGGTTATGACTGCTACGGTGGCAATCGTTGGTCTGTTTCCCGCTTCTATTTCAACAAATATTGGTTCCGATGTTCAACGTCCGCTTGCAACGGTGATTGTTTACGGATTGCTTTTCGCCACTATTATCTCACTTTACGTATTGCCGGCTCTTTATTATATGATTGAGAAACGCTGGGAAAAGAAGGAGGAAAACCATGATTAAACAGAAATATTTCAATAGAATGGCGCGCATTGGGCTATGCTTTTCTGCTCTTTTAGCCTTGTCAAGTTTGGCCTTCTCACAGGTGGATACGTCGTTCAATAGGATCAACCTGAGCTATACCGATTATTTGTCCATGGTGGTCCGCGGCAATCTCGAATATGCCGTTGAAAAGTATAGTATCAACATTGCCGATGCAAAAATTGAAGCAGCAAAGGTTTTTCAGAATCCATCCCTCGCTTTTGATTGGTCGCGAGACGAGGAGAATTATTCATTATCAGCGGAGATTTCCAAAACCTTTGAGCTTGGACAGAAGCGCAAGGCACGTATCAATCTTGCAAAGAGTGAGCGTTCCGTCGCTAATGCGATGCTTCTCGATTACCTACGAAATCTACAGGCCGATGCAACCCTTGATTATTTAGCTGCATTAAAGCAAAATTACTTGTTTCGAGTAATGCTAAATTCTTATCAGACAATGAAAGAATTATCCGATGGTGATAGTGTGCGGTTTAGCCTTGGGAGTATCAATGCTATTGATGCAACGCAAAGTAAGATTGAAGCAGGTGTTTTACGGAATGATCTCTTCCAGATTGAAGTAGAACGAAATAATTCATTTATTAATCTTTCCACTAAAACGGGTACATATATTTCGGATACGCTCTTCTTTCCAGTTGGAAAATTTGAAATGACTCGGCGGCATTTTGCTATAGATGAACTTCTAACAAATGCTTTGAATAGTAGGGCCGATTTGTTGGCGGCAAAAAGCAATCTGACGTATAATCAAAATTCCTTGATCTTAACTAGGCGAGAAAGAATGATGGATATCGATTTGAAAACGGGGACGAAAAATTCTTATTTGAATACGGGATCATCTTCTCCTAATGCAACTGAAATATTTGCTGGGATAGCCATTCCGTTAAAGTTTTCTAATTTTAATAAGGGCGAAATTAAAATTGCTAAATTTCAAATAGAACAAGGTGAATTGCTCTATAAAAAGGTAGAAATGAAAATTCAAACTGAAGTTCTACAGGCATATAATCAATACACTTCTTTATGCAAACAGGTAGGGAGTTATAACCAGGGACTCTTGGATCAGGCAAAAATGGTATTGAATGGAAAGATGTATAGCTACTCAAGAGGAGAGACGTCCTTGCTCGAAGTTCTGAATGCTCAGCGAACCTATAATGATCTGCAAACCGCTTACTACGAAACATTGTATAAATGCAATGAAGCATTGGTTGAACTCGAAAGGGCTGCCGGTATTTGGGATATCGAGTTGTAGAGCTATTTCCTTTGCTTAGGAGCGTCTATTCGAAATGGTATTATGAGCCATCAGAAGGAATTGAACCGATCTTGATTTTATCCAACTTTTGCTGCAAATTTAATCCTAAGTTGCAGTAGAAGTTGGTTTTTTCAAGCACATTTAATATCAGAGAGGTGTGATTATTGTTCCTTAGTTTGCCAAATATCGAGTATGTTATGCTCTGTCAGTAAAATGTTTATTTTTAAGACCCTGTTTATTGGGTTTATTTTGACGCATTACTTATTTAATTCATTTGTCTTGTTTTGGTTGCAACGGTAGTGTAAAGAAGAATGTTGATCCTCTGCCTACTTCCGATTCAACCCATATTTTTCCACCGAGTAGTGTAACAAGACTTTTGACAATGGCTAAACCTAGCCCTGTTCCTCCTTGGTTAGGATGTGTAGGATTACCTTGGCTAAAGCGTCCGAAAATTTTATCTAAATATTCTGGCTCGATACCCACTCCCATATCCTTTACAAAGCAACAAACTTGCGATCCATCAACCTTATATCCAAATGATATTTCTCCTGAGTAGGTGAATTTCATTGCATTGCTGAGTAGATTAATCAGTATTTGAAAGAGACGTTGTCTGTCGGTGTAAACCATAATTGACGATTGGTCGTCCATGCCGGTATAGGTTAATTCTATTTTCTTCAGTTCGGTTTGTGGATAGAAGAGCGTAAAGACTTCCGAAAAAACTTCATCCAGCATGACCGGGCTAAACGTCAATGTAATTTGGCCTGTTTCTATTTTTGAAATGTCGAGAATATCAGTTAAAAGTGTAAGTAACCTATCAGAACAGTTGGTTACAACAGCGACATACTGATCTCGTTTAATTTGAGATAAATTCCCATTGGATAAAAGTGCGGAGAATCCCACAATCCCATTTAATGGTGTTCGTATTTCATGGCTCATGTTGGCCAGAAACGCCGATTTCAGTTGATCGTTCTCTTCTGCCTTTTCTTTGGCTTGCACCAACTGCGAGTTTATGGTTTCAATAATGGCATTTTGCTTTTTTACTGATTGGTAAAGCGTTTCATACTCTTCGTTTTGTAGTTTTAATTGGTGCTTGCTTTCCACCAACTTCTGTTCGTTCAATTGACGCTCCTTTACCTCCAACTGT
Organism: Williamwhitmania taraxaci; assembly: GCF_900096565.1. Taxonomy (NCBI): domain Bacteria; kingdom Pseudomonadati; phylum Bacteroidota; class Bacteroidia; order Bacteroidales; family Williamwhitmaniaceae; genus Williamwhitmania; species Williamwhitmania taraxaci. The sequence continues at coordinate 4,753 of NZ_FMYP01000036.1, read as the reverse complement.
AATTCCAGTGTTTTTCGTCGTACTTGTTTCCGAAGCATCCAGAGCCATGCAACGCCGAGCAATGCTACTCCAACCAAAGGAAGTAAGAACCATGCAAGAAAGGATAGTGCTTCCCATGTCGACATTGTTTTTCTTTCATAGAGTCCGAACCAATTCTCGTAGATCTCATCAAATTCTCCTGTTGTTTTTAGGATACTCAGCCCTTCGTTGAATTTTGCTAGTAAGTTCGAGTTTCCCTCTTTCACTGCCATGCAATACTTCCGTTGCAGGAAAGGAGGCCCTACCGAGTGAATGTTTTTTAGGTTGAGTTGTTTTATTAAAATCACCCCTTGAATCCGCGAGACTATCGCACAATCGCCCTCTCCATTCGAGAGCGATTTGAGGGTCTCCACCCAGTTGCTCTTGGTGATAATGTTTTTTGCTACCTGTGTCTCTACTAGGTAATCGTGGCCTAAATCGCCTAGTTGTGCAATGGCTGTGCTGCTTTTTAGATCACTCAATCCTTTTATCTCAGAACCATCCCTCACAAAAAGAGAGTAGGAGGCGATGAAGTGTGGAATGGAGAAATCAACCTTCTTGTCACGTTCGGAGGAATAGAACATCCCCATTAGTGCGTCCGTTTTGCCAGCCTCAATGTTTTTTCGAACCTCCGACCAAGGTCCCAGCGTTATGTTGATATTGAGCCCCATCTCTTTTGCAACGGCCCTGGCTATGTCAATGTTGAACCCTTCCGGCTTTCCTTCCGCATTTAAGTATTCAAAGGGTGGGTATTCGAAATCCCCACCGAACATTATGATGGAATCCGATTGATTGGCTGGGGATACAGGTTGGGGTCTAGCCTGGATAGGCAAGGCAAGTATAAAAAGCAGTAATACTGATACGAATTGGGGTTTTCGTAAATATGTAATTCTATCCATGTACAATTGTTATTGTAGGAATAACTACCTAAACGATGGGTTACTCATTTGCAAGTGCCTTAAAGATAGGAAGAATTGGAGAACTAGCAACGGTTGTTGGTTTATTTCGCTGTAAGACGCTATACCTTATTTGCCAACAATAGATGGGGCATTTCTCAGTGTTTCGCCTTTATCCTAATTTCTTTTTCTGGCTAATTTCTGATCATTATAGTATTTTAGGCTTTACTTCGGTTTATTCCTAATTGTTGGTGAGTAGGCCAGTACTTCGCGCCTTAATTCCAAACTAGTTCCCCTTTTTATACAAACTTAGCGCAGCAAGTTTCGCCGTTTTAGCTCGCAAGGCCGAAAAGGGTCGGCGAGCAGGCAAGGCTTGATCTTTTGTATCTTATCCATCAAGGGAAAAGTCGGAGTGACACGGAGATTCCGATTTTATCGGAGAAATAGGAAAAATGCCGCATAGCGGCGATCAACCTTTTATGTCATCGAATCATATTAATCTTGCCAGTTATATTCAAACTTAGCAGTATTTGTTAGCATCCAACACTAAGTAGGACGAATCCTATTCAAACGTGGAATCGTTAAATGGTTCTATTCTTGAGTCACGCAATCCTTTTCATCGCCTTTCTTTCATTTTCTTTTGAAGTGGTGGGGTTAAACCTTAACTTTGTAAGGTATATAGAGAAACAGTATGTCGCGTAGGTCTATTATTTATATTGCCATAGCATTCGTAGTGCTGCTATTAGGTATCGGATTCCTTTTTACCATCTTTTATAACAGCGAAAATTCGGGCGAGCCCATTGCGGCTATCCCCACCGATGCTGTTGTGGTGATGCGCTTCCCCAGTGCCGATAAGCTCATCAACTTCCAACAGGAAATTGAGGGGGTTGGTTCCATCTTCGATGAGGTCGATTGGTTTGCTGAATTTGTTCGTAACCACAAAACGGCCAAAAGTCTCGCTCTCGGCAACGATGCATTAAACACACTGTTTACTTCCTCCAATCTTTTCGTGTCGATACATGCTTTGGGCAAAGGGGGCAACCGCATGGGCTATTACATCCAGCTCCCTCCCGATTTGCGCGATCATACCATTGCTTCGCTCGATGCCTACCTCATAGGCAAGGGCGCAAAAATGGCAAAAGGCGAATATCAAGGCAGCACCATCGTGCATGTTGTGCCAGGTACTGGTTTTCCTTTCGATTTTTACTACACCATATGCAACCGCCTTGCCATTATCTCTTCCAGCCGTCTTATTGTGGAAACATCCATTCGGCAGCTGGCCTCCGGCGAATCCTTAATCCGTAGCCCCGCATTCAAATCGCTTTGGAATACCCTTGGCGATAAATCGGCGATTAATATAATGGTAAATGGTGCGAAGTTCTCCAGCCTCATACAGCCACTGCTCCTTAACTCCCAAATGCGTCAGATAAAGGTGTTGAATACCCTCACCGATTGGATTGCCCTCGATGGGTTTACCCGTCCCGACGCTCTTATTGGAAATGGGTTTAGCATGGCAAGCGACTCTACCAACAAACTTTTCCGCATTTTTTTAAATCAGGATCCCCAGCCGGTTACCATTGCCGATGCCCTTCCAGCCTCGGTTGGTTGCTTTGTAAGCTACGGGATTGCCGACTTCAACGATTTATCGTCCAATATCAAGAGCAATCTCGATAAGGATAATAAGCTATACAATCACAATTTGCGCCTTAAGGTGCTTTCCAACGACCATCGATTCGATATCGAACGGTTCTTTCGTGTAGCAAAACCCGCAGTGGTAACTAGTCTTTTCTACCGTAACGAGAGCCTCGAGAACGGTGGATGCTGGGTAAATCTCTATACACTTGGCGATGCCGAAACCGCTCGTGTGCTAGCAAAGGAGAATTTCTCCAACTACACACGCGAAGTTAATGTTTCGTCGTCGGCGGGTGATGTAACGGTGGGAGGCGAGAAGCTACCCATATACAAGCTTTCGTTTACCGATTTCTCCAAGGCAATCTTTGGAAACCTGCTCTTTTCATTCGATGAGGTTGCTGCGGGATTCTACGAAAACTACTTTTTTACAATTTCCGATCCGGCTGGAGCAAAGTTCTTCCTCGAAGCCATGGCTTCGCCCGATAAGCTAAAGAATAGTCCATCCTATAGCTCAATTAGTCAGTATGCGGCCTCCATGGGGAATGTCTTCTTCTTCTTCAATCCCGCCGAAGGCAAATCGCTGCTACAGCTGCTTGCCGACAGTCCACTCGAAAAGGAGCTGAGCAAACATACCTGCATATTCGATAACATTGGTGGTCTTGGCATTCAGCTACGATCGCTCAAGGGGAAGCTCTTTACCAATGTATTCCTCTCTACGAGGGCAGGCAAGAAGGACAACACCACTGCTGCGGAGTGGACCTTCCGCGCCGATACCTTGCTTGCTTCGCGTCCTTTTGTCTTCAAAAATCACAAAACAAAGGCTGCCGAACTGGCGTTTCAAGACATTTCCAATAAGGTTTACCTCTTGGGAATCGATGGATCGTTGCTGTGGAAGGTGCAGGTCGCCGATCGATTGGTGGGGGATATGCTTTGTGTCGACTTTTTCAAGAATTATAAGCTGCAACTTTTCTTTACCACCAAAAACAGTATATACCTAATCGACCGAAATGGCGATATCGTAGATGGATTCCCTATTGCACTTCCGTCGCCAGCCACAGGTCCTGCCTCACTCTTCGATTACGATAACAATGGCGAGTTCCGCATCTTTGTTCCCGTGGCCGATGGTCGCGTCTTGCTTTTCGACAAGAATGGGAAGGAAGTGCAGGGGTGGAGGTTCAAGAATACCGGTGGGCTGGTTACTACGCCCGTAAACTTTATCGGGCAGGGTGCCAAGGACTATATTTGCATCAACGATGGGATCCGCTACTACTTCCTCGACCGTAGGGGCAAGGAGCGCTTAAAGCTTCAGAAAGCCATTACTCCAGGCTTAAACACACAATGCTATGCCTCCGACGATGGCAATGGTTTAGTAATTGCCGACAAAGAGGGCAATGTGTTTAAGATTACCCCCGACGGCAAAGTATTCGATCTATTATCTGCCTCTTTTAATAAAAATTATCAATTCTGCTATAGCGATATTACAGGAGATAAGAAAAGTGAGTTTATCTTTGCCAACGAAAATGAGTTGACAGCGTTCGGCCCGGGTGGCGACAAGTTGTTTACTTCGAAATTGGAAGGGAGTATTACTGAAAATCCGGTTTTGTTTAATCCGGGATCTAAGGGTAAACCCCTGCTTTCAGTAATTACCGACGAGGGAAAGGCTTATGTAATAAAGGGTGATGGCTCCGTTTTTCCAGGTTTTCCCATGGAAAGCATGTTCTCGCCCACTGTTGTAAAAGCCTCGGAGAAAAACAACATTGTTGGTGCACTCCGCGTTACCTCAGTTGGAGAATTAAAGTATTATAGAATCGATCAATAGTTTTGCTTATGTTTTTTCTTTTTAAACTTATTGGCTGTAATCTAAAAAAATGTTGTTGATAATATTTTGTTAGCATTAAAATGCTGCACTAACCTGAATTACTCCACTATTCCAATTTTGCGACTTCCACGACCGTTTCACTGGACATCGGTAGGTGCGCTCTGAGTAGGCTTGTATGAAACTCTTGTAATGCGCTTCAATGTTTGTAAATAGATCCCATGCTTGGTAGCGTTTCAACAGCTGCCGGCCTACCTTTTCCGGTGAGGATTTCTCCTTCTTTGCCCTTTCTACCGCGACAAACCAATTCGAATAGTTCTGTAGATACTTCGTTGACACGCCTCTCATTATCCTGTTGACAGCGGTATCGAAACGGCACGCCACGTTGTTT